>NZ_KB905109.1:0-186780 GCF_000377825.1 Thioalkalivibrio sp. AKL9
GCGGACTCGATATCACGCAGGCTGTGCCGCTGGCCCACATGCCCAACCACCAGAGCCAGAAACTGGCTCCAGCGGGACAAGGCGTCGCTGCGCCGCGGCCCATCCAGCTTCGTCGCCAGTCGCTCAAATTCAAGTCGCGGCACGGATTGGAGAAGCTGACGAAGTACAGTAGCATGGTAGGCCATAGCCCGATTCCTCGTTTCGATTCAACGTTTTGTGGTGAAACCATTGTATCGAAAACGGCCCAGGAATCGGGCTATCTCGTTGAATTAAGTGGGACAGCAGTGGGGTAGACCGTACCGCGGATACCTGTCGCCGTGTCCGTGGCGTGTCCATGTGCGGCCGCTGGAATCGGTAGACGGCCTTCGTAGACGACCCTCAGTGCGATGCGTCCGCTTTAATCGTGGCGTAACCCTGTCGGAGCAGTGATAGCGGCCCGTTGAGTCGAACGTTCGGACCATCGGAACAACATGGGTGTCCTCTTATTCCTGGTCCTGGAGCAAGAAGGATGAGCGAGATAACAGCACAACCAATCGAGCGGTTTCCGTTTATTCGTTCATGTCTTCGCGCTTTGAGCGCTCCTCCTGACGTCGCTTGCGAATGGTGCTGGACTTTATGAATGGCAGGAGTTTCAGCAGCCCCGTAACAAGGCGTGAACGATAGTACTCGACCCGCACGATGAAGCGGACAGCCCAGTGTTCCTTACCCAGCTTTTCCTTGGCCTCCGTCATCGCGGCACTGCTGCCGGCATTGCGGACGCTGGCCAGGCGGAACAGTTCAATCTGTCGGAGCAGGGCCGTGTGTCGCAGCAGCGGCAGGGGGCGGAGAAGTCGGATCAGGCGAGTGGATTTGAGTATCTCGTGAAGCAGTGGAAAGGAGAAGATGATAATCAACACCGACAGCCAGTTTTCTTTGGTCGTCTTCCAGCGGTCATGCGAGATGGCCATGTAAAAAGCATACTCGACCACGAACACTGCCCAGATCAGCCAATCGGCGACCGTGATCAGGGGGTGTTCCACGTCTAACCAGTAAGTGATCGTCAGCGGTGCGGTCAGTATGGCGGCAATGATGACGGCAGCGGTCAGGTAATTGCTGAGCGATTCTTCAAGCGCCGATTCAAGCTTCAGTCGCACCGGCTCCCTCCCGCTACCCTGAGTGGCCGCCTTCCAGCGCACGAATGGCAATGGATAACGTCACGCCAGGGATTCGTGCCTTTGCATGGCGCGTTCGTCATCAACACAGACTGTTCGCCACCATAGGCCGAGGTCAGGCTGGCGTCGGTACGGTGCCAAACAGAAGGGTTCTGAGGCTCTTTGCGGCGGAAAATCCGGCCTTTTCCAGCAGGGCGAGCGCCGCGGCTGACGCCAGGAGCCCGTATTGCTGGGGCCGGTGAAGGCCGGCTGCAAGAAGATGGGGATCTCTTCTTCCGGCTGAGGGGGTACCACTAGCTCCGCCATGATCGGAAGGAGGGGCAACAGGCAAGGTCGACCCCATGCCATGCGCGCACCCAATAGCGTGACGCACTTGACTGAGACCGGCGCCGTAACGTGGAGCCCTTCTGATTCGGTTTCTCTACAATACCCGGCATCACACCCTTCCGGATCAACCCATGCAGCTGGAACAACGCGCCCGTTCCTTCGCCATTGCCGCGCATGCGCGCGTCGAGCACGTCTGCCGGTATACCGGCGAGCCCTATATCGTGCATCCGGCGCGGGTTGTGGAACTGCTGCGTTCAGTGCAGCACACCGAGTGCATGCGGGCGGCCGTCTGGCTGCAGGACACCATTCGGGATACCGGGGTAAAACCGGAGACCCTGGAGCGGCTGTTTGGCGCGGAGGTCGCAGAAATGGTGGTGATGATCAGCGACGTGAGTCATCCGGAGGACGGCAACCGTGCCCAGCGCAAGGCGATCGACCGGGCGCATCTGGCGCGGGCGACGGCCCAGGCCAAGACCGTGAAACTGGCCCAGCTGATCGATCTGGCCTGTACCGTATTCATGCATGATCGTGCCTTCACCCCGGTGTTTGTTCGCGAGAAGGCGGCCTGGCTGGAGGTGCTGGAGGGCGGCGACCTGTTGCTCTGGCGCCAGTTGCGGGATCTGACACCGACCATGCACCCGGAAATGGCGGACAAGGACGCCGACTGGCGTCGAAACTGCCCCTTCGCACGGCGCTCTCCCCTGCGCCGGTACGATGTCGCAGTGGGGCGTGGTATTCGGGAAGGATCCAGCAACCAGGACACGGCTGCGGCCGGGTGAAGCGACAGTCCGAACCGCGCAGGAACAGGAACCGGTCCCCATTATCGCGGTCGGCGGCGGATTGTTTCTAGCGCGAGTCTTACACCGTCCCCAGCAGCGTTGGCCTCACTCGCCGGGGACACTCGCGGTGCTCGTGCCGAACGGGTGATGGACTAACTAACTGGAGGCTCGGCCTTGCGCGCCTCGGGAAGTAAGGGGTCAGACCTGGTCTTTTTCTCTGCCTTCACCACAGGGGCAAAAGGCAAGGTGTGACCCCATGCCATAGCGGGAGATGCCGCATTGCCGTCTGTCTGCGAGCAAGTTGGCCATTTTCGTCCCTAAATTGTCCGTTTAAGGCCATCTGTGGGCCTGGAAACCGCTATAACCGAAAGTATTTCAGGCTCTTGTCGTGGTCCGACCCCGTCGCGCTTGTCGGCGCGTGCGCGCTCGCCTATCGAGTGATGGGCGGACCGAAGGGTTCGGTCTTGCGCGTCTCGGCCTCCGCGCGTTGTTCCGGGGTGAGTTGCTGGTGGATGTAGTCGCGCGCCTCGGCCGCCGGCTTGTGGCCCTGATCGGCGGCGCGCGCGAACCAGACCCAGGCGGCGACATAGTCGACCTCCACACCATGGCCGTCGGCCAGCACGATGCCCAGGTTGTACTGCGCCGGGGCCAGGCCCTGCCGGGCAGAGGCTTCATACCAGCGCGCCGCCGCCGACTGGTCCCGGGGTACCCCCAGGCCCCGATCCAGCAGGACCCCAAGATTGGCCTGGGCCTGGGGGTGGCCCGCTTCGGCCGCCGCCCGATACCAGTGAGCGGCAGCTTCCATGTCTTCCTTTGTGCCCTTGCCATCGCGGCAGAGATTCCCCAATTTCGCCGCGGCGTCGGGGTCCCCGGCCTCGGCGGCCTGGCGATACCAGCGGGCGGCGGCGGTCAGGTCCGCGTCCACTCCATCGCCCTGTTCCAGGGCGAGGGCAAGGTTGAAGGCCGCGTCCCGGTGGCCCGCGCTGGCGGCCTGGGCGTAGTACTCCGCTGCGGCGGTTCGATCCCGCTCGCAGCCACTGCCTTGTTGGTGGGCGACCCCAAGGCTGTTCAGGGCATCGGGATCGCCGCGTTCCGCGGAGCGTTTCCACCACTGGACGGCCTCGGTGGCGGCGGCGTCGCCGCCCTGGTTGAGCAGCAGAACCGCCAGATTGTTCTGTGCCGCGACGTGTCCTGACTCGGCCGCGCGGCGATACCAATGCCGGGCCATCTCGGTATCCGCCGGATCTGCCTTTTCGGCCATCACGCCCAGGTTGAAGCTGGCATCGCTCAGCCCCTGTTCCGCGGCCTTTGTCCAATACTCGCGTGCACGCGCCGGGTCCGCCTCCAGTCCCAGTCCCTCCGCGTAGAGGATTCCCATGCCGAGCTGCGCCCAGGCCGAGCCACCATCGGCGCGGGCCTCCCAGATATTCCGGGCGGCCCGGTAGTCGCCCCGTTCGAAGGCGAAAAAACCGTCGCGGTCGGCGCCGCCCGGACTGTCGGGGGGCAAGGGGTTGGCAGATGAGGTGGGCGTGTCCATGGCTGATGCGCTCGGTGGCAGGTGACAGCCCGAGGATACAGCCCCCGATGCCTACCGCAAGGCACAGCACGGAACATCGTCGGGGTTGCACGGCTCGCCACCCATTCGCCCGGCCGAGCCGTTCGGTCATGGCCCGTCTCCAGCCCGGACCTTGGCTCTTGAGGAAGCTTTACAGGCCACGATCCGGCAGCGACCGCTCGATGCTCAGTACCTTGTCGAGGTCCGCACGGGCAATGCGTGGCTGGCCCCGCTAGCCTCTACAACCTTTTAGGGCGGCCAAATCCACAGGATCAGCGGCACGGCAGTCACGATGACGATCAGCGACAGTGGCAGGCCCATGCGCCAGTAGTCGCGGAATTCGTAGCCACCGGGGGCCATGACCAGGGTGTTCGACTGGTGCCCGATCGGCGTCAGGAAGGCGCAGGACGCGCCCACGGCGACCGCCATCAGAAACGGATCCGGGGCGGCCTCCATCGACCGGGCCAGCGCGATCCCCACTGGCGCCGCCAGCACTGCCGCGGCGGCGTTGTTGACTACGTTCGACAGCAGCATCACCACGACCATTAGCAACGCCAGCATCACGGCGGGGGAGGCGGCTTCGCCCAGCGCGAACAGGCCATCGGCGATCAGCTGCGAGCCGCCGGTCGTCTCCAGCGCCCGACCCACCGGCAGCAGCGCCGCCAGCAGTACGATCACCGGCCACTCGATCCCGCGATACACCTCGCTCGGCCCGATCAGCCCGACCAGCACCATCGCCACCGCGGCCCCGACCAGCGCGGGCGCCGCCGGTACCCAGCCCAGCGCCACCGCGCCCAGCGCCAGCGCAAACAGGCTGCTGGCGAGGATCACCTTGCGCGGCTGGGTGATGCGCAGCCCGCGCGAGGCCAGCGGCAGGCAGCCGAGCTCGCTCAGCGCGGCGGGCAGTTCCTTCTCGCCGCCCTGCACCAGCAGGATGTCCCCGGCGCGGAACTGCACCTTGTCCAGGCGCTCGCTCAGGCGCACGCCCTGGCGCGCAACGGCCAGCACATTCACCGCGTAGCGCTGGCGCAGTTCCAGGGCGCTGGCCGTGGTCCCGACCAGACGCGAGCCGGGCGTGACGATCGCTTCCTCCAGTGCCAGTTTGCCCAGCGCGTTCTCGCGCTTTTCACCGTTGCCTTCCTGCTCGGCTTGCTCTTCCGCCTCCTCGACCCGCGCCTCCAGCTCCATCTCGGTCACGTCCAGCAGCGTCTTCAGGCTGTCGGAGTCCGCCTCGACCAGCAGGATGTCGTCCGCGCGCAGCACCTCGTAGATGGCGGGCATGGGCTCGCGGCGTTCCCCGCGGACGAGTCCCACCACGACCACCTCGGCCTCGCCGCGCAGCTCGCGCATCAGCTCGTAGACAGTGTGGCCGACATACCGGTTGCCCTCCGGCACCCGCACCTCGGTCAGGTAGGCGCTGATCTCGAACAGCTCGCCGCTGGCGGCCGGGCGCTCCCGCCGCGGCGTCAGCCGCCAGCCGATCAGTGCGATGAAGATCACGCCGACCACCGCGATCCCGAACCCCACCGGGAGGAAATCGAACATCGCAAACGCGGTGCCCGTCGCCTCCGCGCGGTACTCGGCGATGATGATATTCGGCGGCGTGCCGATCATGGTCAGCATCCCGCCCAGCAGCGAGCCGAACGCCAGCGGCATCAGCAGGAAGGCGGGCGAACGCCCGCTCTGGCGTGCCATCCAGATGGCCACGGGCATCAGCAGGGCCAGCGCGCCCACGTTGTTCATGAACCCCGAGGCCAGTGCCACGACCCCCGTGAGGGCCGCCACCTGCACCCAGGGCTGGTCACCCACACGGGTGAGCTGGCGCGCCACCGTGTCCACGACCCCGGCGTTCAACAAGCCCCGGCTCAGCACCAGCACTGCAGCGACCGTGATCACCGCCGGGTGGCCGAAGCCGGAGAACATCTCGCGAAACGGGACCAGTCCGAGAAAGGCCGCTGCCAGCAGCGCCCCGATCGCCACGATGTCGTAGCGACAGCGGTTCCAGACGAACAACACCAGGGTCACCGCCAGCAACCCGAAGATCATCCACTGCTCGGCCGTCACTCACCGCTCCCTCGGGTGTCCCTTTCACCCAATGTAGGGCCTTCGCGGCTCACGTGCACCGTTTTCGGCGGCAAGCGTGCGGTGCATTAGAAACGGCCAATGGCACACCGAGCAGTGGCTGCAGGACTACAACGAAACCATCCCCCACGATTCGCTGGGGGACCTGACGCCGGTCGAATGCCGGCAGCTACACCACCCGGAAACCTCTGGTTATGCGTGGACCTAATCCGGGGAAGTGGACAGGATGGCCCGGCACGCAGGGCACCCGCTGTGATCAGTCGAGAAAGGCGACGGATTTGACGAGTGCGTGGGCGCGGGCGCCGGGCTGGAGGGCAAGGCGTTTGGTGGAGAGGCGGGTGAGTTCGGCCATCAGGGTCTGGCCGTCTTGCTGGCGGCAGGTGGCGAGGATGCGGGCGGGGCCATGGTGGCCGGGCGCCTCGTCCAGGGACTGGATGGTGACGGGGATGATGTTGAGGATGGAGACGTCCTGGGGTGGGGTCAGGGCGATGGAGACGTCGCGGGCGTCGATGCGCAGGCGGGCCTCGCTCCCGGCGCTGTTGGTGGAGCCGGGGGTGGCGGGGACGCGATAGCGTGCGTCCGGGGGGCCGAAGGTGTGCAGGCCGTGTTCGTCAGCCGGGCCGAGTTCGCCCTGGAGGACGGAGACGGCGCCTTCATCCCGGAATAGTGGGGAGTCGGCGCGGGCGAGGGCGTCGCGCAGGGGTTCCAGGCGTTCGAGCTGGCCGTCGTGCATGAAGGCGACGCGGTGGGCCAGGCGTTCGACTTCTTCCGGGGCGTGGGTCACCAGCAGCGTGGGGATGCCGGTCCTGTCGGACAGGCGCGCGAGGAAGGGCATGATCTCGCGCTTGGTCTGGGTGTCCAGCGCATTCAACGGCTCGTCGAGCAGTAGCAGGTCGGGGCTGATGAGCAGGGCCCGGCCCAGCGCCACGCGCTGGCGTTGGCCGCCGGAGAGCTGGTCGGCGCGGCGGTCCAGCAGTTCGGTGATGCCGAGCAGGTCGGCGACCTCGTCCAGGTGCAGGCGGCGTAGGGGTTCTGGCGTGCGCTTGTAGCCGTAGAGCAGGTTGCCGCGCACGGAGAGGTGCGGGAGGAGGGTGGACTCCTGGAACACCAGTCCGACGCGGCGGCGGTGCAGCGGGACGAAGGTCTTGCCGGACTGCCAGGGCGTGTCGCCGAAGTGCACCTCGGCGCCGGGCGGGTGTTCCAGCCCGGCGATGATGCGCAGCAGCGTGGTCTTGCCGCAGCCGGAGCGGCCGAACAGCGCGGTGACGCCCTCCAGCGGGATCGCCGTGTCCACGTCCAGCGCAAAGCCGGAGCGCTCCAGGCGCGCCTGGATGCGCAGTGTTTCGCTCGTGGGTCGGCTCACAGGCGCACCGTGTCGAAGCGGCGGTTGATGGCGTAGACCACGAACAGCACCACGAAGGCGAAGATCAGCAGGCCTAGCGATAGGCGATGGGCGGAGGCGAAGTCCATCGCCTCGGCGTGGTCGTAGATCAGGATGGACAGCACCTGGGTCTCGCCGGGGATGGCGCCGCCGAGCATCAGGATCACGCCGAACTCGCCGAGGGTGTGGGCGAAGGCGAGCGTGGCGGCGACGATGAAGCCACCGCGCGACATCGGCAGGACCACGGTGAAGAAGCGATCCATGCGCCCGGCGCCCAGCGAGCCGGCGATCTCGGTGGGCCGGCGGCCGAGGTTGGCGAAGGCCTGCTGCAGGGGCTGCACGGCGAACGGCAGGGAGTAGATCACCGAGGCGATCAGGATGCCCTGGAAGGTGAAGGCCAGGTGGTTCAGGCCCAGGTTCTCCAGCGTGCTGCCGACCGGGCCGGCCGGGCCCAGCAGGACCAGCAGATAGAAGCCGAGCACGGTGGGCGGCAGGACCAGCGGCAGGGCGACCAGTGCCTGGACCGTCGTGCGCAGGCCGCCGGGGGCGCGGCCGTTGGCCAGCCACCAGGCGATGGGGGTGGCGATCACCAGCAGGATCAGCGTGGTGTACAGCGCGAGCTTGAGGGTGACCTCGATCGCCATCCAGTCCGTGGGGCTCAGCTCGAACATGTCGGGTTACGGGGTGGCGTCGTCGGGCAGCTCTTCGCCGGGCATCACGAAGCCGTAGCGGCGCATGATGTCGCGGGCGGTGTCGCCGTTCATGTAGTCCGAGAAGCGGTGGGCCGTGTCGTTGTGTTCACCGCGTCGGGTGATGATGAAGCCCTGGGTGAGGGGTTCGTGCAGGGCGTCGTCGATCAGGTGGTAGTTGTGCTCGGCGAGGTCCGGGAACTCGGCCAGCGACAGGGCGATGATGCCGATCTCGGCACCGCCGGCCTGGATCATGCGCGCGGTCTGGGCGATGTTGTCGCCGTTGACGATCTTGGACTGCAGATCTTCCCAGACGCCGACGGACTTGAGCGCCTCCATCGCGCGCACGCCGTAGGGCGCGTGGGTGGGCGAGGCGATGGCGACGCGGCGGATATCGTCGCGCAGCAGGTCTTCCAGCGTCATCGTGGAGGCATCCATGCGGTTGCTCCACAGCACGATGCGGCCAATGGCGTAGACCTCCGGCTCGGTCACCGCGTGGCCCTCGGCGCGCAGTTTCTGCGGGTAGGCGATGTCGGCGGAGAAGAACACGTCGTAGGGGGCGCCGTTCATGATCTGCGTGGTCATGCGGCCGGAGGAGCCGTAGGTGACGCGTACCGTGTCGTCCGGGTGCGCCTCGCGGTAGGCGTCCAGGATCTCGTCCAGGGCGAAGCGCAGGTCGGAGGCGGCCGCGATGGTCAGCGGGCCGTTGGCGGTGGTCAGGCCGGGTAGCAGGAGCAGCAGGGTCAGGAGGAGGGCGCGCAGGTGCATGGTGTGGGTCTTCCCTGTGGCTGGGTCTTGTAGGGCTCGGATGGTTCCGTTGGGAGACTGCTTCGTCGCGCTGCTCCTCGCAGTGACGCGGCGCTTGTCTGGGTGGATATGCGTTTCGTTATATTTCGATTTGCATATCGGTAGGCGCAATGATGCGGGGGCCAGGGAGACCCGTCAAGGCTGGGGTCGGGGTTACGGCTTGGGGTCGTCGGCGAGGAAGTCGGCGAAGGCGTGCAGCTCGTCGCGCAGGGCCTCGCAGGCCTGGCGTTCCATGTCGCGGTAGCGCGCCAGTACGGTCTCGCCGAAGGCGGTGACCTGGGCCCCGCCGCCGCCGGAGCCGCCCTTGGCGGTGGCCACCATGGGCTCGCGGAAGCTCTGGTTCATGGTCTCGACCAGGTCCCAGGCGCGGCGGTACGACATGCCGACACTGCGCGCGGCCGCGGAGATCGAGCCCTTGTCGCGGATGGCCTCCAGCAGCATGGCCTTGCCCGGGCCCATGGCCGTGACCTCGCCCAGCAGCACGCGCAGGCGCGGGGCCTGGGGGTGGTCCTTGGGGTTGCCGGAGTGGTGGGTGCTCATGCGTTGTGGGGCCTGGGGTTTGCCGGTGATGGTGCCGGGGAGGGGTTGTGGGTGCGAATGATAACCCCCGCCCCCGTCATTGCGAGGAGTGCAACGACGAAGCACGAAAGCAGCGAAGCTGCGTTGAACGGCCAAAGGCCGGCCCGAAGGGCGAGCGCAGCAAGTAATCTCCTGATGCTGGCACTGCGCGAGTGGTCAGATTCCGGTGGTTACGGACGGAGATTGCCGCGTCGCCTTCGGCTCCTCGCAATGACGCGGAGAGGAGCGGAGGGACGGAAGAGGCCGGGGCGCGGGGCCCCGGCCCGGGGCTCAGGCCTTGCCCTGGAGCTGCGGGATGACGGCCTCGTTCTCCAGCGTGGAGGTGTCGGAGGTGATCTCCTCGCCCTTGGCGATGGAGCGCAGCAGGCGGCGCATGATCTTGCCGGAGCGGGTCTTGGGCAGGCCGTCGGCAAAGCGGATGTCGTCCGGCTTGGCGATCGGACCGATCTGGTCGGCGACCCAGTTGCGCAGTTCCTTGACCATCTCGTCGGCCTCCTCGCCCGTCAGGCGATCGCCCTGCAGGATCACGAAGGCGACGATGGCCTCGCCCTTCACGTCATGCGGGCGGCCGACCACGGCGGCCTCGGCGACCGCCTTGTGCGCGACCAGAGCGGATTCGACCTCCATGGTGCCCATGCGGTGGCCGGAGACGTTCAGCACGTCGTCGATGCGCCCCATGATCCAGAAGTTGCCTTCGGAGTCGCGGCGCGCGGAGTCGCCGGCCAGGTAGTACTTGCCGCCGAACTTCGGCCAGTAGGTGTCCTTGTAGCGCTGGTCGTCGCCCCAGACGGTGCGCAGCATATGCGGCCAGGGCTTCTTGATGACCAGGTAGCCGCCCTCGTCGGCGCCCAGGCTCTTGCCGTCCTCGTCCACCACGTCGGCGGCAATGCCGGGCAGGGCCTGGGTGCAGGAGCCGGGGACCAGCGTGGTCGCGCCCGGGATCGGGGCGATCATGTTGGCGCCGGTCTCGGTCTGCCACCAGGTATCGACGATCGGGCAGCGCTCTTCGCCAACGGTGGTGTAGTACCACATCCAGGCCTCGGGGTTGATCGGCTCGCCCACGGTGCCCAGAAGGCGCAGTTTGGACAGGTCGTACTGCTTGGGCAGGTCCGGGCCGGCCTTCATCAGCGCGCGGATCGCGGTGGGGGCGGTGTAGAACACGGTCACGCCGTGGTCCTGGCACATCTTCCACCAGCGTCCGGCGTCGGGCACGGTCGGGGTACCCTCGTAGACCACCTGGGTGGCACCCACGGCCAGCGGGCCGTAGGCGACATAGGTGTGGCCGGTGATCCAGCCGACATCCGCGGTGCACCAGTAGACGTCGTCGCCCTGCAGGTCGAACACCCACTCGTTGGTGACGATCGCGCCCAGCAGGTAACCGGCACTGGAGTGCTGGATGCCCTTGGGCTTGCCGGTGGAGCCGGAGGTGTAGAGCAGGAATAGCGGGTGCTCGGCCTCCACCCATTCCGGCTCGCAGTCGACGGATTCGCCGTCCACGGCGTCTTCCCACCAGACGTCGCGGTCGGCGTGCATGGTCACGTCGTTGCCGGCCCGCTTGCAGACGACCACTTTCTCGACGTCGCCCGGGTTGGAGTCCAGCGCCTTGTCGACGTTGGCCTTGAGCCCCACGACCTTGCCGCCGCGCTCGCCGCCGTCGGCGGTGATCACGACCTTGGAGCCGGAGTCCACCACGCGGTCACGCAGGGCGTCCGCGGAGAAGCCGCCGAACACCACCGAGTGGATCGCGCCGATGCGGGCGCAGGCCTGCATGGCGATCACGGCCTCGGCGTTCATCGGCATGTAGATGATGACGCGGTCGCCCTTCACTACGCCCATGCCCTTGAGGGCGTTGGCGAGCTTGCCGACCTCGTTGTAGAGGTCACGGTAGGTGAGGTGGCGGGTGTCGCCGTTCTCCGCCTCGAAGACGATCGCGGTCTTGTTGCCGCGGACTTCGAGGTGGCGGTCGATGCAGTTGTAGGAGACGTTCATGCGCCCGTCGGCGAACCACTGGTAATGCGGCGCCTTGGACTCGTCGAGACCCTGGGTGAACTCGGTCTGCCAGTTGATCTTCTCGCGCGCGACATCGCACCAGAAGCCCTCGTAGTCGGCCTCGGCCTTCTGGTGCAGGGCCTCGAGATCGGCCGGCTTCAGGCGGGCGTTTTCGGTGAACTCCGCCGACGGCGCAAAGTGGCGCGTCTCGGTGAGGGTGGACTCGATGTTGTCACTCATCAGGGCCTCCAGATCGGTTTTTGGTATGGGGTATGGGAGTGGCCAACCGCCAGCCCCTTTGGTGGGTGCGAGGATAGCATGCGAACCGGGCGCTGGCCGCGCTTACCAGAGCCACGCGGGGCGGAACAGCACGCGCCCCAGTGGCAGTTTTCCATCCGGCGATTGCCGACTCAGCAGTGCGGCGAACAGTTCGCCCGCGGCGATGGCGTCGAACAACGCGTCGTGCGCGCGATAGGCCGGCAGGTTGTAGCGCGCGCGCAGGGTATGCAGGCGCAGCCCGTGGGCCGGGATCGGCTGGCCGGCGCGGCGCAGGGCCGTCTCCGCCAGGCGCAGCGTGTCCACGATGGCCAGCGGGGCGCGCACGCCGTACAGGCGCTGGCAGGCCTGCTCGAGGAAGCCGATCTCCAGGGCCGCGTGGTGCGCCACCATGACGCGCCCGGCGAGCGCGTGGAACAGGGCGTTCAGGGCCTCGTCCAGCGGTACCCCGCCGGCGGCGCGCTGATCGGTGATGCGGTGGATGACGGCGCTGGCCTCCGGCACGGGCCCTTCGGCGCGCACCAGGCGCTGGTCCGCGGTGGCGAGGTCGATGCGCGGGCCCTCCATCGCCACCCAGCCCATGCTCAGGATGCGGTCGTGTTCCGGGTCCAGGCCGGTGGTTTCCAGATCCACTGCGAGAAAGCGGCTGGCGGCCACCGGCTGGCCGGCGGGCGGCATGGGGGCCTCGAGGAGCTCGCGCAGCGGGCCCGGCGGGGCGCGGCGCGCAGCCCGACGCCGGGCGCGGCAGAAGCGCCAGTGGCCAGGCGGCCGGAGCCATGCGGCAGCGTGCAGAGGGCAGACCATCAGAGGGCCGTCTTGCGGGCGTCGTTCACCAGGCGGAAGGCGGTCTTCAGGTGACTGCGCTCCAGGGTGGACAGTCCGGCCGGGTCCAGCGCGTTGTCCGGGGGCTGGCCGTTGCGGATCTGGCGAGCCTGATGGCGGGCGCGCAGGTTAGCGATGTACAGCCAGGCATCGGCCAGGTTGTCGGCCGTACTCTCGTGGATAACCCCCGCCCGGGCCGCGGCGCTCAGGCGTTCCACCGTGCTGCGGGCCGCGCTGCCAGCGTGCAGGGCAAAGACCCGTGCCATGGCGACGATCGGCAGCAGCCCACGCATCTTCAGGTCGAGGGTGTCGGCGTGTGCGCCGCTGTCTTCCAGCACGAACTGGCGGAAGAAGCCGAGCGGCGGGGGCAGGTTGCGCGCCTGGTCGGCCAGGGTGCTCAGCAGGGCCTCGTGGCGCGCACCAACCTCCAATGCTTGTTGGCGCAATGGTTCGAACAGTTCGGCTGCACCGAGGATCACGCGCATGTCGAGGTAGTGGGTGGCCAGCATCGCATCGCGTGGGGCCGGGTGGTGCAGCACGCGTTCCATCTCGCGCGCCCAGTCGGCCGCGGGTCGGCGCCAGTCGGGATGGGTGGGATCGACATCACCGGGGCAGGCGCGGATGCCGCAGGCGTCGAGGCCGGCGGTTACCCCGCGGGCAAGCTCCGCGAACCAGACGTCGACGTCCGGCGAGGCGTCATCGGCAATGATGAGAGCGGTGTCCTGGTCAGTGAACACGGTCTGCTCGTGGCGGCCCTGGCTGCCGCTCGCAAGCCAGGCAAAGGCGCAGGGGGCTGGGCCGCGGTCGCGTTCGTCCAGCTCGATCAGGCGCTGGGTGAGTGTGTCGATCACCGTGGTAACAGTCTGGGTGAGTTGGGCGGCGTCGGCGCCGGCCTCCACCAGTTGCACCTGCAACTGGGGCAGGGCCTGCATTACGCCCTGCAGGCCGGCAAGGTCGTCGGCACGGCGCAGGTCGCGCACCAGGTAGATGGCGCTGGTGCCCTGGTGGCGGATCAGGTCGGTGCTGGAGAGGATGCCGGCCAGGGTCCCGTCGGCCTCGTGGACGACCGGGAGGTGGTGGATGTCGTGGCGCGCCATGCGCAGCAGGGCCTCGAAGGCGGGGGTGCCGCGCTCAACCGTGGTCAGCGGGCTGGCCATGGATTCGGCAACGGGCTGGCCGGGGTCCACGCCGTTGGCGACCGCACGGCGCAGGTCGGTGTCGGTGAGGATGCCGCAGGGTTCGCCCGGGCGCTCGGGCGTGTGCAGCAGCAGCGCGGAAATGTCGCCGCGGTCCATCAGGCGCGCGGCCTCGCGCAGGCTGAGCGTGCTGACCGCCAGTATCGGGTCGCAGGTCATCAGGGCGCGCACTGGCGTGGTTAGCAGGCTGCGGTCCCCGTGCCCGCCCTGTGCTGTGCGGTCGGTGGCCAGTGGGCGCGGGGCGTCGGCGTCGAGGAACTGGGCGATGGCGTCGTCGCGCGCGGCCAGCTCAAGGGCGCGACCCAGCGGCAGGTGGTAGACCAGGGCGTCCTCGGTGACCGGGCCCAGCGGGCGCGCCGGGGTGTTGGGGATGTGCACCAGATCGCCCTCGCCCAGGCGGTCGTGCAGGGTGTCCTGCGCGTCGCGGATCTCCAGCGTGCCGGTGCGCACGATCCACAGGCCGGGTTCGGCGTCCGGGGGAAAGCTGGTGCCCTCGCGCAGGTAGCGCAGAGTGAGCTGGCGCAGAAAGGCATCCCGGCTGGCCTTTGGCAGGGGGGCCAGATCGGGGCAGTGGTCGAGAAACTCGCGGATCTCTTCGAGTTCGCCGTTCATGCGTGGGTCCGTGTGGGGTGGGGCAACCGGCAATCGACCGGGGTGGGGTCGATTGCCGCTTGGCCCGCAGACACTGTGCCAGATAAAAGGGGCCGACCCGGTGCACCCGAGCCGACCCCGTCTTTTCTCCTGTCGAATGACCATCCAGTCATGGTGGCAGGGGTCCCGCCATGTCCGTCATGGCGGGACCGTCCATCAGCCTTCGGTACGCGGTACGCGCACGCTTTCCACCAGATCCTGGATGTCCTTCGGCGGCTCCTTGGTCAGCTTCATCACGATGTAGGCGGTGACGAAGTTGAAGACCGCGCCGATGGCGCCGAAGCCGGTCGGGTTCACGCCCAGCAGCCAGCCGTCCGGGTTGTCCGGGAGCATGGCGGTGCCGGAGAAGAAGAACCAGCCCTTGTACGTGAAGATGTACAGAAGGGTGGTCAGCAGACCCACCAGCATGCCGGCGATCGCGCCTTCCTTGTTCATCTTCTTCATGAAGATGCCCATCATCAGGGTCGGGAACAGCGAGGCCGCGGCGAGACCGAAGGCCAGTGCCACCACCTCGGCCGCGAAGCCGGGTGGATTCAGCCCCAGATAACCGGCGAACAGGATGGCGACACCCATGGCGATACGTCCGGCCATGAGCTCTCTCTTCTCGCTGATCCTTGGCATGAACACGCCCTTCAGCAAGTCATGCGAGATGGCCGATGCAATGGCCAGCAGCAGTCCCGCTGCAGTCGACAGTGCGGCGGCGATACCGCCCGCTGCGACCAGTGCGATGACCCAGCCAGGAAGCCCGGCGATCTCGGGGTTGGCCAGCACCATGATGTCGCGGTCGAGGGTGACGATCTCGGAACCTTCCCAGCCGTATTCCTCTTCGGCGAAAGCCGCGAACTCTTCGTTGCCGTCGTTGTAGTACTGGATCACGCCGTCGTCGTTCTTGTCCTCGAAGGCGAGCAGGCCGGTCTGTTCCCAGCGCTCCATCCACGCCGGCCGGTCCGCATGGGCCAGGTGCCCCTCTTCGGTGCCGATCTCGCCCGGGTGGACGGTGTTCACCAGGTTCCAGATGGCCATCGCGCCGACTGCCGGGGCGGTGGTGTAGAGGATGCCGATGAACACCAGCGCCCAGCCGGCGGACTTGCGGGCATCACGCACGCGCGGAACGGTGAAGAAGCGGATGATCACGTGCGGCAGGCCCGCGGTACCGATCATCAGCGCCAGCGTCAGCAGGAACATGTTGAGCATGCTCATGCCGCCCACTTCGGTGTAGGCGTGGAAGCCCAGATCGACCATGGTCTGGTCCAGCGCCTCCAGCAGGTAGGTATCCGTCCCCTGCAGGGTGGAGCCCAGTCCCAGCTGCGGGACCGGATTGCCGGTCAGGGTGATGGCAATGAAGATCGCCGGCACCGTGTAGGCAAAGATCATGATCACGTACTGCGCGATCTGGGTGTAGGTGATGCCTTTCATCCCGCCGAGTACGGCGTAGATGAACACCACGGTCATGCCGGCGATCAGGCCGGTGGCCAGTGGCACTTCCAGGATGTTGGAGAAGGCGATCCCGACCCCGCGCATCTGCCCGATCACGTAGGTCACGGACATCACGATCAGGGAGATCACCGCGATAATGCGCGCGGTCTTCGAGTAGAAGCGGTCACCGATGAATTCCGGCACCGTGAACTTCCCGAACTTGCGCAGGTACGGGGCCAGCAGCAGTGCCATCAGCACGTAGCCGCCGGTCCAGCCCATCAGGTACGCACCCCCGGTGAAGCCGAGGAACGCGATCAGGCCGGCCATGGAGATGAACGACGCGGCGGACATCCAGTCCGCGGCCGTGGCCATGCCGTTGGCGATCGGGTTAATGCCGCGCCCGGCGACGTAGAACTCGCTGGTCGAACCGGCGCGCGCCCAGATGGCGATGCCGATGTACAGGGCGAAGGTCGCCCCGACCACGAGCAGGCTTAGAGTCTGTTGATCCATGACAGGCTTACTCCTCGTGGACGTTGAACTTGCGATCCAGGACGTTCATGCGCCAGGCATAAACGAAGATCAGGATGATGAAGGTGTAGATCGAGCCCTGTTGCGCGAACCAGAAGCCCAGCGGATAGCCCCCCAGCTGGAACGCGTTCAGCGGCTGGGAGACCAGAATGCCCAGCACGAACGACACCAGGAACCAGATGGCCAGGCAGATGCCCAGCAGACGCAGATGCGCCCGCCAGTAGGCCTGCCGGCTCAGGTCTTCTTGTGACATGACGATGCTCCTCTCGTAAGGTTTTGTTGTTTGCCGTGTTCCATCACAGCTGGTATTGCACCTCAAGCTGTCCCTGCAGCTTGCGGGCCTGCCGGAAACTCTCCTTGAGCACCCGTCCCTCCAGGGCACCCAGCTCTTCCGGCCGGATTCGGTTGTCGTCGTCGCGTCCCTCGCGCAGCGCCTTTTGCTGGGCGCGCAGGCGCAGCATCTGCAGGTAGCGCAGTGCGGCGTGGTAGTCCTGGGCATCGGCGGCGCGCATTACGTCGGCCGCAACGGCCTGGTCCAGACGTTCGTGGGTGCGTGTGGCCGGCAACTCGGCCGCCAGCGCGATCACCCGTGCGCCGTCGACGAAGGGCGTGAGCCCCTGTTTCTTGATATCGATCCCGTTGGACCCGCTCTTGATCTCGCCGAACAGACCCAGCGGTGGGCGGAACATCTGCTGGTTGGCGGCCATCTGGCGGCGGAAGCGGCTGTTGAAGGCGGTCTTCTGCAGCAGGCGGGTGCGCAGCGCCTCGACGGGTCCGGCATCGCCGTCCACCGCGCGCAGATCGAAGAAGATGCTGCTCTTGAGCAGGTGCTCCGGCGTGCCCTGCTCGATCCAGCGGGTGAAACGCTGATCCCACTCCGGGCCGCTCAGGCAGCACTCCGGGTTGCCGGCCATGATGTTGCCGGGGCACAGCATGAACCCGCACTCGGCCAGCGCCTGGTTCACGTCCTTCGCGTACGGCAGCAGGCGCTCGCGGATCGCGTCCGCGTCGCCTGCCTCGGCGTCGAACAGGATGCCGTTGTCCTGGTCCGTGACCAGGGCCTGCTCCTCGCGCGCCTGGGAGCCGAACGCCAGCCAAGTGAAGTCGATGCCCTCGATGGCCTCGTGCTGCGGCCGCAACAGGGCCAGCACCCGGCGGGTGGCGTGTTCGTTGAGACGCGTGATCAGGCGCAGGACCTGATCGGCTTCTGCGCCCTGGCCGGCCACGGCCTCGATCAGGCGTGGCACCTGGCGCAGGCGCTCGGCGACGGCGGTGACAGAGTCGGCGCGGCGGATCGCGCGCACCAGACCGTCCAGGGTCAGCGGCTGACTGGTCAGCAGGTCGCGCTCGCCCAGCACGCCGACCAGGCGGCCGTCGCGCACCACACACAGGTGGGTCATCCCGTGCTCGGTCATCGCCTCGATACCCTCGAAGCCCGGGGTGCTCTCCTCCAGCGCCACCGGGTCGGGGGTCATCACGGCCGCGACCGGGGTGTCGAGGTCGACATCCGCCAGCGCCACGCGCGAGAGCAGGTCATGCAGGGTGAAGATGCCCACCGGCCGCTGGTTGTCGTCGACCGCGACGATGGAGCCGACCCGTTCGTCGCGCATGGTGGTCAGGACCTCGCGCAGCCGGGTGTCCGGGCGGCAGGTAACCGGGCTGCGCGCCAGGCGCAGGACCAGCGGCGTATTGAGTTGTCCGGCGCCACCGTCGCGGGCGGACAGGGTGTCCAGGCCCTGCTGCAGGCGGTCTAGCAGGTTGGCCAGGCGGCGCGTGCAGAAGTCGTTAAAGACCCGCGAACGGGCGCGTAGGCGGTCGAAGTCCTCCAGGCTCAGTTCCAGGCAGACGGTGTCCTCCGCTGCGCGATGCACGGTATGTACCGCGCGGCGGCCGAGGAGGGCGCCGATCGGGAAGCATTCGCCGGGGATCAGCTCCCAGGCCTTGCCGGAGAGCTGTTCGTCCTCGCTCGGGGTCTCGCCGCGGATGCGGCCCTGGCGGATGATGTGGAAACGCTGGGCCGGACCGGCCTCGGGGTCGGTGATGCGCGCGCCACGCGCGTAGAAGCGGCTCTCCAGGCGGGGCAGCAGGAACTCCAGCGCATCCGCCTCGAGCTGGTCGAACGGGGCGTGGGCGCCGAGGAACTCCCGGGTGCTGTCGAGCGCGTCGGACATGGCGGTAGCGGCATCCCCAAAGTGATGGTGTTCACGTCTCGGGGGTCTACTGCAAGTTGCACGCCAATTCTTTGGCCCCCGCGAATCAGCAGGTTGTGGCCAAGCGGTCTGTTCCGTGCGTTACGTTGCGTAACGTGCGTGTTTCTTCTCGTTACACCGGCCCGCGGCGTAACGGGGGCGAATGCCGACCTGTTCGCATTCGCCCCGGTCGTCAGCAAGCCTTCGTTACACCGGGGGGGCGCCTCCCGGTGACGAAGAACACCACCGCCAGGATCAGGCCCACGACAAACAGGATCCAGGCGATTTGCGTGGCGGCCCCGGCAATCCCGCTCAGCCCCAGCGCGCCCGCGACGATCGCAACGATCAGAAATAGCAATGCCCATCCCAGCATGATGTCACTCCTTGCAAATCTATTGAATGATCAAGTGTAGGCCGGATTTCGTGTTCTGGGTCTATGCTTTGATTGTGCTTGGCGAACTCGTTCTCAGTTCTGGAATGCAATTCAAGACTGGATCGCTTGGGGAGGGACAAACTGAGCGTGCTGATCGACGCGTTTTAACCCCTTCAGGATAACGTCCGGGTGCTGGCAAGAGTGGCGATTCAATTCGCATGTTCGATAGGTAGTGCATTGGGGTTTTGCGGGCCGAGTGCCGAGTGTCCGAGACAATCCATGGAGAAACGCGAGATGACTGGCGCAATGCGAAAAACCCACAGGACCCGTAAGGGTGGGATCGGTTTCGCGGGCTTTCCGCTGTACCGGATGGCCCTGTTGCTGGTGGCTGCAGGGCTGCTGGCCGCGTGTTCCGACTCGGGTCCGGCGGAGGAGGCCGGCGAGGCGGTCGACGAGACCGTAGAAGAGGTGGAGGACGACCTGCGTGGCTGGGTTGAGGACCTGCGCGAGGACGAGCCGCAAGACGGCGGACGCAGTCCCCAGGGGTATGACGACGAGTTCGACGAGGAGGGTCCGGCGCGCGATATGGATTGATCAAGTGCGCCATGTGCCTGAGCCGTTTCGGCAAGGCATTCGTTCAATCGGACACCGCGATCAGGAAACAAAAGGCTGGTGGGTGGGTTGCCATGAGCGGATGGCGGCTCGCCCATCAGCCTTTTTCGGTTCCGCGGGTGCGCGCGGTTTCCAAGTAATCGAACATGAACCACGCATGTTTCTTTGCTGAT
Source organism: Thioalkalivibrio sp. AKL9 (assembly GCF_000377825.1). Classification (NCBI taxonomy): domain Bacteria; kingdom Pseudomonadati; phylum Pseudomonadota; class Gammaproteobacteria; order Chromatiales; family Ectothiorhodospiraceae; genus Thioalkalivibrio; species Thioalkalivibrio sp. AKL9. Next base: position 19,576 of record NZ_KB905109.1, read on the forward strand.
CCCGGGTGTTTCGGGAGAATCGCGGGCGTCTTCAGGGTAGTCAGTAAATTTTACATTCTGATTCGTTCCGAATAAGAACGCCGTGCCTTCGATAGCGTCTCCCAAGGTCGACGCGTTCACCGCATCGGTCGGCTAGCGATCCTGGTCACACGGGCCTGAACAAGCGGGCACAGAGGGCCCGCGAGGAAAGCTGGTGAAGCCGCCCCGGTGGAGTTCCCCGGGGCGGTTTTTGCGTGGTGCGGGCGCGGCGCCCTTCAGGCGGCCTTGGCGATGCCTTCCTGGCGGCCCGGGCGGCCTTCCTTCAGGGTGACCAGTTCCTCGGCGCTGGTCGGGTGCAGCGGGATGGTCAGGTCCAGATCGCGCTTGGTCGCGCCCATGCGCACGGCCACCGCGAAACCCTGCAGCATCTCGTCGACATTGGCGCCGATCATGTGGATGCCCACCACCTTTTCGTTGTCCCCGGCGCAGACCAGCTTCATCGCCACCGGCGGCACCTCGCCCTCGGCGAAGGCGCGGTTCAGGCCACCGAACTGGGTCTCGTAGATACGCACCTTGTCTCCGTGCTTCTTCACTGCCTGCGGCTCGGTGAGGCCCACCATGCCCGCGGTCGGGTGCGTAAAGGTGACCGTGGGGATCTGGTCGTAGTCCACCGGCACGGGGTTCGTCTCCGGGGCATACCAGTGCGCGGCCAGGCGGCGACCGGCGGCGATGGCCACGGGGGTCAGTGGCCCCTTGCCGATGATATCGCCCAGGGCGTAGATGCCCTCGACGTTGGTTGCCTGCCACTCGTCTACCGGGATGGTGCCGCCGCGGGCGATCTCGACGCCGACCTCTTCCAGACCCATGTCCTGGGTGGCCGGCTTGCGGCCGACGGCCCACAGCACCTTCTCGTACGGGCCCAGTTCCTTGCCGCCTTCCAGTTTGACGGTGACCGCGCCGGGCTTGCCGCCCAGACCCGCGGCCTTCATGCCCAGATGACGGCCGATGCCCTGGTGCTCCATGTGCTGGTCCAGCGTCTGCGAGATCATCGGGTCGGCAATCTCCAGCACGCGGTCCTCCATGGCGACCACGTCGGTCTTCACACCCATGGAGCGCAGCATGCCGGCCATTTCCAGTCCGATGTAGCCTCCGCCGATTACGGCGATGGATTCCGGCAGCTCGGTCCACTCGAAGAAGTCGTCGGAGGTGGCACCCAGCTCGGCGCCCTCGAGCGGCGGTACCAGCGGGGCGCCGCCCATGGCCAACACGATGCGCTCGGCGGTGTACTCGGTGCCGCTCTCGCTGACCACCTTGTTCGTGTCGGCCAGGCGGGCCCGTTCCGGGATGTGGGTCACGCCCAGCTTCTCCAGGTGCCCGGACCAGAAGTTGTTCAGGTCCTTCAGCATTGCCTGGCGTTTGTTCGCCAGGTCGGCATAGCGGATGCCCTTGATCTCGACGTCCACACCGAACTCGCCGGCCTCACGGGCGTGCGACAGGTGCTCCGCGGCGTACCAGGTGAGCTTTTTCGGGACGCAGCCCTCGTTCACGCAGGTGCCGCCCAGGGGCTTGGGATCGAACACGGCGACGCGGGCGCCGTGCGGGGCGGCACGTTCCGCAACGGCCAGGCCGCCGCTGCCGCCGCCGATCACGATGATGTCGTAGTGTTCCATGTCGGTTCCTCGAAGGATTCGGTCAACGTTGGGTTTAGTCGAAGTTTCGCATAACGACCGCCGTCGTTACGGTCGTCAGGGTTTGCCATCCGTGTCCGGACGTCCGGATTCGACGTCCGGACACGGATGGCCACCTGTGGGAGCAGATGGCCATCCGGGGCGGGCCATGGACCCGCCCCGGGTGGTGGTGACGAGTTACGCCGCCTTTTTCTCGCGGGAGATCCACTCCTGCAGATCTTCCGCGCCGCCGATGCGGTGCCCGCCGACGAACACCTGCGGCACGGTCATCGCACCGGTAGCCGCCCGCAGGCTGCGCAGGCTGGCGTCGCGACCCAGCACGATCTCCTCGTAGTCGAGACCGGCGTTCTCCAGCATCTCCTTGGCGCTGGCGCAGTACGGGCAGCCCGGCTTGGTGAAGACCACGACGTCTTCGGGGCAGGCTGCGTCCGGGGCGACGTGGGCGAGCATCGTGTCGGCGTCGGAGACGACGAAGGGGTCGCCCGGCTCGTCCGGCTCGATGAACTGCTTCTCGATCACGCCGTCGCGCACCAGCATGGAGTAGCGCCAGGAGCGGTGACCAAAGCCAAGGTCGCTCTTGTCGACCAGCATGCCCATCTGTTCGGTGAATTCGCCGTTACCGTCGGCGATGAAAGTCACCCGGTCGGCCTGCTGATCGGCCTGCCAGGCTTCCATCACGAAGCCGTCATTGACCGAGATGCAGACGATCTCGTCGATGCCGTGCTGCTTGAGAAGCGGTGCCAGCTCGTTGTAACGCGGCACGTGGGCGGACGAGCAGGTCGGGGTGAATGCGCCCGGCAGGGCGAACACGACCACGTTGCGACCCTTGAACAGGTCTTCGCTGCGGACGTCATTCCAGTCGTTGTCCTTGCGGCAGCGGAAGGTGACTTCCGGGACGCGCTGACCTTCGCGATTTTCGAGTTCCATGTTTCGTACTCCTGTTTGGGTGTTAATTGCAGTAGACCAGAAAGAAAATTTGGGTTCGGTCGAGGCGATGCCCGACTGCGAGACTCAAGATAAGGGCTGGCCTCTCATTGATCCAGTTTTCGTTCTCTATACGGTTGTTAGTTTCGGGCTATCGTCAGTTCCGGCCCTTGGTGGCGTCTCAAGGTTGACGCGTCCGCCGGAAATGCGGAAGCTTGCCGCCCGGATTCGGAAAGCCCGAATCGCGGTCCGCGTTATGGTGGTCCGTATCAGTCCCCTCGCGACGACAGGTTGTGAACCCCGCCAGGCCCGGAAGGGAGCAACGGTAGCAGCTGCGTCGGGCGCCGGGGTGTGGCGGGTGCGGGCCACCACCCTTTTCCTTGCGGCCCAGATTCCTGCGGTGATTGCCCCGCACCCGGGCACGCAACAGACTCCACTGACGGGGGAGGCATGAGTCACCAGGTTCTAGCCCGCAAGTGGCGCCCCTCGCGCTTCGAGGACCTGGTCGGGCAGCCGCATGTGGTGCGCGCCCTGGCCAATGCCCTGAGCGGCGAACGCCTGCACCACGCCTACCTGTTTGCCGGTACCCGCGGGGTGGGCAAGACCTCCATTGCCCGGATTCTTGCGCGCTGTCTCAATTGCGAGACCGGCGTTACGGCCACGCCCTGCGGCGAGTGCCGTTCCTGCGTGGAGATCGCCGAGGGTCGTCACCTCGACTTGATCGAAGTGGATGCCGCCTCGCGCACCCGGGTGGACGATACCCGCGAGCTGCTGGACAACGTCTCCTATGCCCCGACCACCGGGCGCTTCAAGGTGTACCTGATCGACGAGGTACACATGCTCTCCGAGAAGAGCTTCAACGCCCTGTTGAAGACCCTGGAGGAGCCGCCGGAACACGTGAAGTTCCTGCTGGCGACGACCGATCCGCAGAAGCTGCCGGTCACCGTGCTGTCGCGCTGCCTGCAGTTCAACCTGAAACCGATGCCGCCGGCGATGATCGCCGAGCACCTGACCCGGATCCTGGCCGCCGAAGGCGTCGAGGCGGAGCCGGGTGCCCTGCTGCGTCTGGGCGAGGCGGCCGAGGGCTCGATGCGCGATGCCCTGAGTCTGACCGACCAGGCGATTGCCTATGGCGGCGACCGTCTGAGCGAATCCGACGCCTGCGACATGCTTGGATTGCTCCCGCGCACGCGACTGGCCGCGCTGCTGGATGCGGTGTTTGCCGGGGACGGCCCGGCCCTGCTGGCGGGGCTGGCGGAGCTGGAGACGCTGGGACCCGACTGGTCGCGCCTGCTGGACGAGCTCGCCGCGCTGGTGCACCAGGTGGCGGTGCAGCAGGTGGCCGGTGCCACACCGGCGGCGGGCGAGGAGGCGCTGGTCTGGGCACACGAGGCCGCCGGCCGGGTCGACCCGGAAACGATTCAGCTGACCTATCAGATCCTGATCCACGGGGTGCGTGATCTGCCCTACGCGCCGGACGCGCGCATGGGCGTGGAGATGACCCTGCTGCGCCTGCTGGCCTTTCGCCCGGAGCCAGCCCCGGGGTCTGGGGAGGACGAGGGCCAGGCCGAACGCCGGCCGGCCACGGTGCGCGGGGAAGCGTCTGCGCCGCGCGCCGCGCCCTCCCGTAATGCCGCACCCGCGGTGCAACCCGCTGCAATCGAACCGGCCGAGCCGAAACCGGCCGCGCAGGCGGCCTCGCGCAGTGGTGAAAACTCGCCGCCGCCCCGCGAGCGGGTGAGCGAGCCGCCACCTCCGCGGGAGGCACCCACACCGCCGGTGCACGCCGATGAGCCCACGCACGGCGAGGCGTCGCCGCGACAGGCCACGCCGGCGGCATCTTCGACGGCGGAACCGGTGGCACCTGCCGTGGCCGCAGACGGGATGTTTGACTGGCACCGTTTTGCCGAGGGTCTGCCCATGGGGACGGTGCGCGAACTCGCCCTGCACGCGGAGCTGCGCAAGCATGATCAGGAGTGCGTGGTGATTGCGGTGGCTCCGGGTACGTTATGTACCGACCGGGCCAGGACCCGCCTGAAGGAAGCGCTGGAGAAGACGCTGGGCCACTCGCTGCGCCTGGAGATCGTCAACCAGTCCGAACCGTCGGAGACGACGCCCGCGGCGCGGCTTGCGGCCGCCTCGGCAGAGCGTCAGGCTAGCGCCGAGACGACCATGCGCGAGGACCCGGTGGTTCAGGCCCTGGGGCAGGAATTTGGCGCCGAACTGGGCGCGGTGCGCATTCGCGAAACCAACGAAGACAACTCCGCGGGCGACGCGTCGTCGGCCCCGCGCTAACCCGTCGAATACGGACAAACCCGCCTTTGTGCGGGGCAGGAGATCGAACCGATGATGAAAGGTGGCATGGGTGGCCTGATGAAGCAGGCCCAGAAGATGCAGGAAGACATGCAGAAGGTGCAGGCCGAGCTGGCCGAGATGGAGATCGAGGGCCAGGCCGGCGGCGGGCTGGTCAGCGTGGTGTTGACCGGCAAGTACGCCGCGCGCCGCGTGAAGATCGACCCCAGCCTGTTCGACGATGATCGCGACATGCTCGAAGACCTGGTGGCCGCCGCGATTAACGATGCGGTGCAGAAGGTCGAGTCCACCACGCAGGAGCGCATGGGCAGCCTGACCGAGGGCATGGGCCTGCCGGCCGGCATGAAGCTGCCGTTCTGAACCGGCGGAGCGGGCGCGCCTGATGGAAGCGGAACTGGACGAGCTGGTCCAGGCGCTGCGCTGCCTCCCCGGGGTCGGGGCGAAGTCGGCGCGGCGCATGGCGCTGCACTTGCTGGAGCGCGACCGCGAGGGCGCGCGGCGCCTGTCGCGGGCGGTGGACGAGGCCGTGGCGCGCATCGGGCATTGCTCGGTATGCCGCACGCTGACCTCGGCCGAGACCTGTTCGCGCTGCGCGGACCCGGAGCGCGATTCGCGGGTGGTTTGCGTGGTAGAGAGCCCCGGCGACGTGCTGGCGATCGAGTCGGCCACGGATTTCGGCGGTCGTTTTCACGTTTTGCTGGGCCGGTTGTCGCCGCTGGACGGGATTGGCCCGGAGGAGCTGGGGCTCGACCGACTGGAGGCCCGCTTGCAGGCGGAGGGTGTGGAGGAGCTGATCCTGGCGACGAACACGTCGGTAGAGGGCGAGGTGACCGCGCATTACCTCGCGGAGATGGCCGCACGTCACGGGATTCGTACCACGCGTATCGCCCAGGGTATCCCCAGCGGCGGCGAGCTGGAGTACATCGATGCCGGCACCCTGGCGCATGCACTTTCGGGTCGGCGCGAATATTGATGCGTGGTAATATTTCGATACAGGAGTAGCGGCATGACGGATTGCCTGTTCTGCAAGATCGTGGCGGGCGAGATCCCGGCCCGGGTGGTGTTCGAGGACGACGCGGTGCTGGCCTTCGAGGATCTCAACCCGCAGGCGCCCGAACATGTGCTGGTGATCCCGAAAACGCACATTGCCACGCTGAACGATTTGAGCGCTGCGGAGGCCCCGGTGATCGGGCAGATGGCCCGGGCCGCGGCGGAGATCGCACGCGATCGCGGATTTGCGGAGAACGGTTATCGAACCGTGATGAATTGCAACGACCACGGTGGGCAAACGGTCTACCATATACACATGCATGTCCTCGCTGGGCGTGCACTGAGCTGGCCCCCCGGCTAGCGACCAGGAACGACAACACGGATTGCTGGTGTGACGCGACAAGGATCGAACGGTGCAGCCCTGAAGCGGCCGCAGGCACAATGCCTGCGGCCGCTTCGTGCGCGCGCGTGGCGCTCGGGCTGGTTCGTGGTTTCGCTGGTGGTTGCGGGGCTCGCACTGGGCACGGGCGCTGCCAGCGCCGCCGACCGTTACTCGCTGGTTGCGCCACCCCAGACCCAGGGGATCGGTGGGGCGGGGGTGACGTTGCGCGACGAGCCGGAAACGGGTCGCGACACCGAATCGCGCTACCGCCTGTCGGTGCGCAGTACCGGCGATGCCTCGGCCCTGGACGAGGCCGACAATGCCTTTGGCGGGACACGCCTGTTCGAGGCGGTGGGTGGCTATCACCAGGAACTGGGTGGGGGCTTCGGCTACGGCCTGAATCTTGGGGTGGGCATGGAGACGCGTCCGGACTGGAACGAACTCGGGCCGTCCGGTGAGTCCACCGCGTACTTCACCGATTTCAGCTTCGGGCCGACCTTCGCCTCCGGGCGTTTCGACAGCCAGTTCCGGGTGGGCGTGCGCCAGCCGCTGTCCAGCGAGGATCGGGATCTGGGCTTCAGCTACGGTGATCGCAGTCGCGAGACGGGCCGCACCGCCGGTTACCTGAGCCTGGATGGCCGCCTGCGTCTGCAGAACCAGTCCGAGCTGTCCCTGAGCCTGTACTACGACGACTATTCGCTGAACTCCGCGGATAACTGGCTGGCTGATCGCCTCGAGTTTGAAGGCGTGAGCCGCGAGCCGGCCTCCTCGGTCATCGGCGTCGAGCTGGGCCTGACCTTCTGATCCCGGCCCCTCGCCGCGACACCTGCCACACGTTCCGCCGCAACTCTCACTGCACGCCACCGTGCGGCCTCCCCGAACTCGTCTGGCGCAACCACGACGTACACGAAGGCACGAAGAAGGGCCGGAAAAGCGATTCACAGGGCATTGGGAGGTTGGGAGAAATCCCGGCTGGAATTCGCTGACTCGCACGGATCGTCCCGGGGCGCCACCGAACACGCGCATTTCCAATGCCTTTCTTCGTCCAGGCTTCCCCTTCCCGTTAATCGCTTGGTAACCCTGGGTGTTCTTCGTGCGCTTCGTCGAGGAAAAGTTACCCGCGCGCGCGGTTCTGGGCGGGGATCTCGGCGGCGAGGGCGTGCCAGGCCTGCAGGCGTGCGGCGGGGAGTTCGCCGGCCTCGATCGCGGCCAGTACCGCACAACCGGGCTCGCTCTGGTGGCGGCAGTCACGGAAGCGGCATTGATCACCGCGCTCAGCGATGTCCGGGAAGCCGCGCTCCAGGGTGTCCAGGGACGGGATTTCGGGCGTGAAATCGCGCACGCCGGGCGAGTCAATCCAGGCGCCGCCGTTGGCCAGTGGAAACCACTGGGCTGTGACCGTGGTGTGGCGTCCCTCGCCGGAGGCGGCCAGGTCGCCAGTGGTTGGCGCGATCGCGTCGACGATCCCGTACTGCTCGAGCAGCGCGGCGACCAGCGAGGACTTTCCGACACCGGACTGCCCGACCAGGATGTTGGTCTGGCCGGCCGCAGCCGCCGCCAGGTCGTCCAGTCCGAACCCGCTTTTGGCGCTGACGAATAGCGGATCCAGGTCCAGCTGGCGGTAGGCGTCCAGCCATTCGGGCCGGGCCGCGGGCCCCTCGTCCTGCTTGTTGATCAGCAGGCGGGGGCGGGCGGGCAGGTTGAGGATTGCCACCAGAAAGCGGTCGATCAGGTTGCGCGAGGGTGCCGGTTCCGGCGCGATCACAATCCACACGCAGTCGATATTGGCCGCGATGACCTTGCGCCGGCCGAAGCCGTCGCGGCGCACGAGCACGTTGTTGCGATCCAGCTGGCGGGCCACCTCGTCGCCGGTGGCATCCAGCTCGACCAGGTCGCCGCAGGCGAGGTCGCGGAAGCGGCGGTGCAGGCGTAACCGACGCGGGGCCGCGTCGGGCCCCGCGATGTCGGCCATCTGGTTGTGGCGGGCGAAGACCCGGGCGATCTGCGTCAAGCTCGTACTCGGCCGTGGCGGGAAGGGTTAGTCGAACAGGGCATCGACGCGCGCGGCACAGATAAAGTCATTCTCGCTCAGCCCGCCGATGGCATGGGTCGAGAACTCCACCGCACAGCGGTTGAAGCCGACCGCCATGTCGGGGTGATGATCCTCGCCATGCGCGATCCAGGCGACGGCGTTCACGAACGCCATGGTCTCGTGGAAGTTCTTGAACTTGAAGCTGCGCTGGATACTCTTGCCGGTTTCGTCGATACCCCAGGCATCGTGCAGCTGTCCCAGGGCGCGCTGGGCATCGTCCCGTGGCATCGGGTTGGTAAAGCCTTCGCAGGACTGGCAGTGCTTGGTCTTCAGATCAGTCATCGAACTGGTAGTACTCCGCGTTGAGGTAGGCGACCACGGCATTGACCTCGTCGTCGAACCAGTTGGTGCCGAGATTCACGTTGCAGTTGTTAACCTGGGCCACCAGTTCGTCGTGCGAGCCGACCATGCGGTTTGATCGCGTGTAGAGGTCGGAGCCATCGCCTCCGACCATGTCGGCGTGACAGCTGATGCAGTTGTCGCTGTGCAGCTCCTGTCCCATGCGGATGTCATCCGCCAGCGCGATGTTCGCGCCGCCAAGGCTCAGGGCCAGCGCGGCAGTGCCGGCGGCGATACGTGCGTTGGTATGTCGCATTGTTCCCTCCTGATCACGGGGGTTGGAGTCCGGGGCCACAGGCCCCGCAACCATGATGATAGACTCCTGCGGCATATGAAAGGGCCGTGGTCGTCACACGACGGCCTCCCCGCGAAGGAGTACGCGACATGGCCGTGAATGCCGAAAACCTGATCTGGATCGATCTCGAGATGACCGGTCTGGAGCCGCAAACCGACCGGATCCTGGAGGTGGCGACCATCGTCACCGACAAGGACCTTAACATCCTGGCCGAAGGGCCAGTCGTCGCCCTGTACCAGCCGGCCGAGGTGCTGGAGGGGATGGACGAATGGAACCAGCGCACCCATGGAACATCGGGGCTGATCGAACGGGTGCGCAACAGCTCGTCGGACACCCGCGATGCGGAGCAGGCGACCCTGGAGTTCCTGGCGCAGTATGTGCCGAAGGGGGCCTCGCCGATGTGTGGCAATTCCATCTGCCAGGACCGGCGCTTCATGGCGCGCCTGATGCCGGAGTTGGAGCAGTACTTCCACTACCGCAATCTGGATGTCTCCACCTTGAAGGAGCTGGCGCGGCGCTGGGCCCCGGACGTGATCGCGCAGTTGCGCAAGAACGCGTCGCACCAGGCCATGCAGGATATCCGCGATTCCATCGACGAACTGCGCCTGTACCGCGAACGCTTCATCCAGATGCCGCCGGCGTCGCAGCACTAGCCTCCCGTCCTTCCCGGCCCCATGGTGCACTTGGGGTGTGTGTGCTGTGCTCGCCTTGGTTGGGTCCCGTTCGACATACTGGTGTTTCTGGTGGCCTCTGTGCGGCGCCGATCCCAGAAGGCTGGTCCCGGTTCATCGTCCGGTGTTTACGGTGGCTTCGTCTGGCCGCCTGCCACGCGCTCTCTCGCGAGCGCACCGCGAGGTACTTCTTTGCTCGTGCAAAGAAGTACCCAAGAAACACGCCCGACTGCCGCGACCCCAGCCCGCTGCGCGGGCCGGGGTTTCCCTCGCTCCGAGGCTTTTCGCGGGCGGCGCTGAACTCGCTACGCCTTCGGCTCCGCTCAGACATCCAGCGCCTTGAATCCCGCGAAAAGCCTCTCCACTCGGCGCGACGACAACGGGGAGGTAGGTCAAGACAACGGCGATCCCAGTGTTCCTGCCAGTGGACGATGGCTAGGTCTTCGAACATCTTCGGCACGCTCGGCCTTTGGCCGTTGCGTGCCGCGCCCGCGAAGCGGGCGCCGGGGGCGTAGGATGTGATGAGCGCAGCGAATCGCATCAGGGTTTCGCACGGCGTGGGGAACGGTGCGTTTCGCCGCGCTCAACCGCACGCTACGGGATACCGTCTGTTTTGACCTTCTCCTCCCGTATGGAGCCCCTTGCGGAAGGGTTCTCGGGCCGGGAGAAGGCGCTGGATGTCTGAGCGGAGCCGAAGGCGCAGCGAGTTCAGCGCCGCCGGCCCGAGGGCCCTGGAGCAAGGTTCCCGGGCGGAATCCGGGTGCCCTTCTTTGGGCACTTTCTTGGGCAAGCAAGAAAGTGCCTCGGGGCGCGCTGGCGAGTCAGCGCGTGGCAGGCGGCCGGACGCAGCCACCGTAAACACCGGATGGCGAACCGTGGCCAGCCACAACCAGGCAGGCGGCGGACCGAAGCCCTCCTAAACACCAGTGGATGAACCAGGCCCGGCCCCAGGCGGTGAGTGGAGCCCCGTAATCGTCGGGATCGCAACCGTAGGGCTAGTCCAGGCGCAGGGAGTAGTCGATGGCGTGGAGGTGCTTGGTCAGCGCGCCGACCGAGATGTAGTCCACGCCGGTGGCGGCGATGGCCGCAAGGGTATCCGGTGTGACCCCGCCGGAGGCCTCGGAGATCGCGCGGCCGCGAATGCGCTGCACGGCCGTGGCCAGATCTGCCAGCGACAGCTCGTCGAGCATGATCACGTCTGCCCCCGCGGCCAGGGCCTGATCGACCTCGTCGAGGTTCTCGGTCTCGACCTCTACCCAGCGCCCGGCGCCCAGGGTGCGGGCCCGTTCCACTGCGGCCGCGATGGAGCCGCAGGCGGCGATGTGGTTTTCCTTGATCAGCACGGCATCCCACAGGGCGAGGCGATGGTTGTGGCCGCCGCCGCAGCGCACGGCGTACTTCTGCCCGTGGCGCAGGCCCGGGAGGGTCTTGCGGGTATCGAGGATGCGGCTGTCCGTGCCCTCCAGGCGGGCGACCCAGCGGGCGGTCTCGGTGGCCGTTCCGGAGAGGGTCTGGAGCAGGTTGAGGGCCGCGCGTTCGGCCGCCAGAACGGCCCGTGCGGGGGCTTCCAGGGTAGCGATCACGCGCGGTTCGTCGTCCACTTCCACGTGGGTGCCTTCGGCCACCTGCCAGTCGATCCGGGTTTCCGGCGCGAGGCTGGCGAACACGCGGTCGAACCAGGGCTGGCCACAAACGATCGCGCTCTCCTTCAATAGCAGCGTGGCGCGCGCCACCCGTTCAGCCGGGACCAGGGCGGCGGTCAGGTCGCCGTCGACACCATCGGGGCCCAGATCCTCCGCGAGGGCGCCTTCGACCTCGCGCACCAGCATGGCCGCGTCCGGACGTGCGGGGCCCTGTGCGAACGGGTCGGATGGACCGCCCGCAAAGCTGTGCTCATCCTTCATGGCGATCCGGCATCGGGCGATGCGCCACGTAGTCATCGCGCAGCTTCTTGACCAGGCCGGCCAGCAGGATCAGCGCGATCAGGTTGGGTGCGGCCATCAGGATGTTGGCGATGTCGGAGAAGTTCCAGACCACGCCCAGCGGGATGGTCGCGCCGATCACGATGAGGATGACGAACACGACGCGGTAGGGCATCACCGCGCGTTCGCCGAACAGGAAGTAGGCCGAGCGGTCGCCGTAGTAGGACCAGGCGATCATGGTGGAGAAGGCGAACAGCATCAGGCTGATGCCGACCACCATGGCGCCGAACGGGCCCAGCGTGGAGCTGAAGGCGGTGGCCGTCAGCGAGGCCCCGACCACGTCGTCGGCGCGGTCGATATAGGCCCCGGTGACGACAATGGCCAGGCCGGTCAGGGTGCAGACCACGATAGTGTCGATGAACGGCTCGAGCATGGCCACCGAGCCCTCGCGCGGCGGATCGCCGTTCTTGGCTGCGGCGTGCGCCATGGCCGAGGAGCCGAGGCCCGCCTCGTTGGAGAACATGCCGCGCGCAACGCCGTACTGGATGGCGAGGCCGATGGCACCGCCGCCGGCGGCCCAGGGGTTGAGCGCGAGATTCAGGATGGTGCCGATCGCGGCCGGGACGGCCTCGATGTTGGCGGCAATCACCACGAAGGCGCCCAGCATGTAGATCACGGCCATGAACGGGACGATGGTCGAGGCGATCATGGCGATGCGCTTGACCCCGCCGATTATTACCAGCGCCACCAGCACGGCCATGGTCAGGCCGATGATCAGGGCCATCCAGCCCATGATGTCGTCGTCGGCGCGCAGATCCGGCACGATGAAGGTCAGGCCGTCGACCACCGAGTTGGCCTGCACCATGTTGCCGATGCCGAACGAGGCGATCAGGGTGAAGGCGGCGAACAGGATCGCCAGCTTCTTCATCTTGAGGCCGTGGAGCAGGGTGAACATTGGCCCGCCGGCGATGCTGCCGTCCGGGGCGATCTCGCGGTAGCGAACGGCCAGGGTGGTCTCGGCGAACTTGGTGGCCATGCCGAAGAAGGCCGTCACCCACATCCAGAACAGCGCCCCGGGGCCACCCAGCGCGATGGCGGTGGCGACGCCGGCGATGTTCCCGGTTCCGATGGTGCCGGACAGCGCGGTCGACAGCGCCTGGAACGGCGAGATCTGCCCGGTGCCGCCGCCGCGTCCATCTGACCCGCGCAGGGCGCGCCAGCCCTCGCGGAATGCGACGACCTGGACCAGCCCCAGGCGAATGGTGAGGTAGAGCCCGGTGCCCAGCAGCAGGATCAGGGTGAGCGGGTTGCCCCAAAGCAGGCCGGCGGTGTCGCCGAGGAACTGGTCGATGGTGTCGAGCATCGGTGGGTCCTTGTGGTCCGGAGCGGCTTTGGCTGAAAACTCTACCGCGCACAACGGGTGTTGACGATAGCTTTTGTCGAACCCGGGCATTGGGCGCGTCTGTGGAACGCCGCGATGGACCCTGTTTCAATGGCGGCTTCGACTCTCAAGGACGACGCATGACCGAACCCTCTCCCGCGGCTTCCGAGCCGGATCACGGCAAACCGGTACCCCGGATCTTCCTCGTCGGATCGCTGATCGCACTGGCGGTCTTCATCTGGCTGGTCAGCCTGCTGTGGCCGATGCTGGAAGAGCGCATTGCCGATCTGAATACGCTGCAGATCGGCTTGCTGGCGAGTTTCGTCGCCGGTCTGATGACCGCGGTGGGGGCGATCCCGATCTTCTTCCTGCGCCGCATCAGTCAGTCGGTCGAGGACGCGATGATGGGCTTCGGCGCCGGCGTGATGCTGTCGGCCACGGCCTTCGAACTGGTGCTCCCCTCGGTGGAGCAGGCCGAGGCCCAGTACGGCGGCGTGGGCATGGCCATTGTCGTGCTGGCGGTGGGGATCGGGCTGGGTGGTGGTGCATTGCTGGCGCTGCACAAGCTGGTGCCGCACGAGCATTTCTTCATCGGGCCGCAAAGCGGGGCCGACCCGCAGAAGATTCGCCGCGTCTGGTTGTTCATCTTTGCAATCGCACTGCACAACCTGCCGGAAGGCCTGGCGGTGGGGGTCGGCTTCGGCGGCGATGACGTGAGCGACGGGATCGCGCTGGCCATCGGGATCGGGCTGCAGAATATGCCCGAGGGGCTGGTGGTCGCCATCGCCCTGCTGTCGCTGGGCTACAGCAAGTGGGCGGCATTCGGGGTGACGTTGCTGACGGGCCTGGTGCAGCCGATCGGCGGACTGATCGGGGCCGGAGCGATCACGCTGATGGAGTTCCTGCTGCCCTGGGGGCTGGCGTTCGCGGCCGGAGCGATGCTGTTCGTGATCAGTCACGAGATCATCCCCGAGTCGCACCGCAAGGGCCACGAGGCCCAGGCCACGGTCGGGGTGCTGGTTGGCTTCGTCGTCCTGCTTGCGATCGACATGGCGTTGTAGGGCGCGCCCAGAGTGTCGCCCGCGCAGAGTGTCGCCACTGGCACCGTCATTGCGAGGAGCGCAGCGACGCGGCACAAAAGCGCGCAGCGCGTTGAACGGCCGCAGGCCGGCCCGAAGGGCGAGCGCAGCGAGTAACCTCCGTCCGAAACCACCGGATGCTGATCGTGACGCACTGCCAGCTTTCGGAGGTTGCTTCGTCGCCTGCGGCTCCTCGCAATGACGGTGCTTTTTGGATGCATGCGGGGGCAGGTGACGGGGCAGGTCGGGGCGTCGGAATAGTGGCGCGGCCCGTCCGGGCTTTCGCAGCGAGGGTATTTTGGTCTACAATTACTTTCGTCTGTGGGCGCTCGACAATGCCCGCACACCGTTCTGGAAGAGATCTGCGATCGCCAGTCGATTGGCAGACGCCGAAGGCGCAACATCCGCCCGGAATCGCTCAGGCTACAGGACCGGAACGGTGCAGGAGACACACTCTGGAGAGCGGCCGGAAACGGCCCACCGAAGGGGGCGGTCACGCAGTCCGACAACGGACTGACGCGACGCAAACTCTCAGGTTTCAGGACAGAGGGGCGGCTGGCAGATTCATTCTGCCGGCCGCCCCTTTTTTTATGCCCGGAGCGCGGCGGCCGGGCCTCGCGGTTCCACCGGCGGATGCCGGCGAGCCGACCACGACACGCAAGCAAGGCGAGAACTAGATGACGACGTTGAAGACAACTCCGCTCCATGCCGCGCATCAGCGCGCGGGGGCCAAGCTGGTCGATTTCGCCGGTTGGGAGATGCCGCTGCATTACGGCTCCCAGATGGAGGAGCACAAGCGGGTGCGCGAATCCGCCGGCATGTTTGATGTCTCGCACATGCAGGTCGTGGATATCCACGGCCCGCAGGCCCAGGCCTTCCTGCGCTATCTGCTGGCCAATGACGTGGCCAAGCTGAAGACCGAGGGTCGCGCGCTGTACAGCTGCATGCTGAACGAGGCCGGCGGCGTGATCGACGACCTGATCATCTACTGGACCGGTGGCGATACCTACCGCGCCGTGGTCAATGCCGCCACCGCCGAGGGCGACATCGCTCACATGCAGGCGGTCGCGAAGGACTTCGACGTGAACGTGGAGCCGCGCCCGGAGTTCGCCCTGATTGCGATTCAGGGGCCGCAGGCGGTGGAGAAGACCCTGCCGCTGTTGCCGGCCGATTTGCGCAATGCGGGGGATCTCAAGCCGTTTTCCGCGGTCTGGAATGACAAGTGGTTTGTCGCCCGCACGGGCTACACCGGCGAAGACGGCTTCGAGGTGATGCTGCCGGCGGAGGAGGCCGACGGTCTCTGGGAACAGCTGAAGGATGCCGGCGTGCACCCCATCGGCCTCGGCGCGCGCGACACCCTGCGCCTGGAGGCCGGCATGAATCTCTACGGCACGGACATGGACGACCAGACCAATCCGCTGACCGCCAACCTGGGCTGGACCATCGCGCTGAAGGATGCCGAGCGCGACTTCATCGGCCGCGCGCCGATCGAGCAGTCGAAGGCCGAGGGCGTGAAGGAACGCATGGTGGGGCTGGTGCTGGATGGTCGCGGGGTGCTGCGTGGCGGCACCCGCATCGAAACTGAGGCCGGCGACGGCGTGGTCACCTCCGGCAGTTTCGCGCCCAGTCTGGGCGTGTCGGTCGCGTTCGCGCGTATCCCGGCCGGGGTCGAGGCCGAGCAGCTGCACGCGGACATCCGCGGCCGCAAGCTGCCGGTGCGCGTGGTCAAGCCGGTGTTCGTCCGCAACGGCGAGCCGCAGATCGATCTGCCGAAAAACTGAAGCGAGGATTGCCTCATCCCGCGTGCACCGGACTACACTGCGCAGGCGGGATCTAACAAGCAAAAGGAAGATGTCATGAGCGAAGCACCGAAGGATCTGAAGTACACCAAAAGCCACGAGTGGGTGCGCAGCGAGGCCGACGGCAGCGTGACCGTGGGTATCACCGATCACGCGCAGGAACTGCTGGGCGATCTGGTGTTTGTCGAGGCCCCGGAAGCGGGTAGCACCATCGAGGCCGGCACGGCCTGCGCCACGGTGGAGTCGGTCAAGGCCGCCTCGGATATCTATGCGCCGATCTCCGGTGAGGTGACCGCGGTCAACGAGGACCTGGCCGACAGCCCCGAGAAGGTCAACGAGTCGCCCTTCGAGGATGGCTGGCTGTTCAAGGTGGAGCCCTCCGATGCCGGCCAGCTGGATGCACTGATGGATGCGGATGCCTATGCCGCGCACGTCGAGGCGGAATCCTGAGCGTAGCCGCGTATCACCGGTCCCGGCCGCGTCCGGCCGGGACCCAACCGAACTTCGCCGCAATCGGCGAAAGCGAGACCTGACATGCCGTTTATCCCGCATACCGAAGAAGACATCCGTGCCATGCTCGACAGCATTGGCGCCGAATCCGTCGAGGACCTGTTCGACGAGATTCCCGCCGACCTGCGTGCGCCGCCACTCACGGGGATCCCCGAGGGCGAGAGCGAAATGGGCATCACCCGCCTGATGCAGGAGCGGGCTGCGAAGGACGGCACGCCATCGAATTTCATCGGGGCCGGTGCCTACGAGCACCACATCCCGGCCGCCGTGTGGCAGATCGCTACGCGCGGCGAGTTCTACAGCGCCTACACGCCGTACCAGGCGGAGGCCAGCCAGGGCACGCTGCAGCTGATCTACGAATACCAGACGATGATCAGCCGCCTGACCGGGATGGAGGTCTCCAACGCCTCCCTGTATGACGGGGCCTCCGCCCTGGCCGAGGCCGTGCTGATGGCGGTGCGCGTGAATCGCCGCTCCAAGGCCAAGCGCGTGCTGCTGCCGGGGGCGCTGCACCCCGACTATCGCAAGGTGGTGAAGACGCTGATCGGCAACCAGGGCATCGAACTGGTCGAACTGCCGTTCGACGAAACCACCGGCCAGACCCCGGTGGAGGCGCTGGCGCCGTATGCGGACGACGACGTCACCGCCATGGTGATCAGCCAGCCCAACTTCTTCGGCATCCTGGAGGACGTGGATGCCCTGACCGGGTGGGCCGAGGAACGCGGCATCCCGGTTATCGCCGTGGTGAACCCGGTCTCGCTGGCGCTGCTGAAGCCGCCGGGCGAGTGGGGCGCCAATGGCGTGGACATCGTGGTCGGCGAGGGCCAGCCGCTGGGTGCGCCGCTGTCGTCCGGCGGGCCGTACTACGGCTTCATGACCACGCTGAAAAAGCATATCCGGCAGATGCCGGGGCGCATTGTCGGCCGCGCCGAGGACGCTGACGGCAAGCCCGGTTTCGTGCTGACCCTGCAGGCGCGCGAGCAGCATATCCGCCGCTCCAAGGCGACCTCGAACATCTGCACCAACCAGGGACTGGTGGTGACGGCGTCGACGATCCATATGTCGTTGCTGGGTGACGAGGGCCTGACCCGCGTGGCCGAGGCCTGCTACGCCAACACCCATGCGCTGGTGGAAAAACTGGCCGCCAAGGGCATCAAGCCGCGCTTTACCGGCGAGTACTTCCACGAAGTCGCGCTGGACTTCGGCGGCGATGCCGCGACCCGCGTGCAGACCATGGCCGATGCCGGCGTGCTGGCGGGCCTCGAGCTGAGCCGGGACTATCCGCAGCTGGATGGCTGCGTGCTCGCCTGCGCCACCGAGACCAAGACCGAATCCGACCTGGAGCAGTACGTGACCACTTGGGAGCAGGCCGCCTGAGGCGGTTATCGGCTTCCCACGGTCAACGACACCAAGCGCCATACACATCAAGCCGGGAGGCAACCATGGCCGAAATCAAGCTGCAAGGTAATCCGATCAACACCAACGGCGATCTGCCGCATGTGGGCTCGCCGGCCCCGGACTTCAAGCTGACCAACAAGGATCTGCAGGATGTCTCGCTGGCCGACTTCGGCGACAAGCGCAAGCTGATCTCCATCGTGCCCAGCCTGGATACCCCGGTCTGCGCCGACTCCACCAAGAAGTTCAACGAGATGGTCGCCAGCCGTCCGGATCTCGAGATCCTGATCGTCTCCGCCGACCTGCCGTTCGCGATGAGCCGCTTCTGCGCCGCCGAGAACCTGGAACGCGTGACCGTGCTGTCGATGATGCGCGATCGCAACTTCGCCAAGGACTACGGCGTACTGATCCAGGACGGCCCGCTGGCCGGAATCACCGCGCGCGGTGTGGTCGTGCTGGATACCGACAACCTGGTGATGCACGCCCAGCTGGTCTCCGAGATCGGCGACGAGCCGGACTACGACGCCGCGTTCGCGGCCCTGGATGATCGGGCCAACCTGAGCCCGACCCAGTAATCGGCCGGAGTCCCTCCGTGCCGCCGGTGGCCGGGCCTGTGCCCGGTCGCCGTCACCCGAATACGCAAGCGAGAAACCGCTATGAGCACCACTGAAGCCAATCTGATCTTCGAACGTTCCCGCGCCGGCCGCTCGGCCGTGGCCCAGGCGCCGCGCGACCACGCCGCGACCCGCATCCCGGCGAACCTGCAGCGCAAGTCCGCCCCGGGTCTGCCGGCGGCCTCGGAACTGGACGTGGTGCGGCACTACACGCGGTTGTCGCAGAAGAATTTCTCCATCGACACCGAGTTCTATCCGCTGGGCTCGTGCACGATGAAGTACAACCCGCGCGCCTGTAACAGCCTCGCGATGCTGCCCGGGTTCCTGAACCGGCATCCGCTTGCCCCGGCGAGCCACAGCCAGGGCTTCCTGCAGACGATGTTCGAGCTGCAGGAGATGCTGAAGGAAGTGACCGGCATGAAGGCCGTGTCGCTGGCGCCGATGGCCGGCGCCCAGGGCGAGTACACCGGTGTCGCCATGATCCGCGCCTACCACGATGCCCGCGGCGATACCGAGCGCCGCGAGATCATCGTCCCGGATGCCGCCCACGGTACCAACCCGGCGACCGCGATCATGTGCGGCTACGAGGTGCGCGAGATCCCCACCGACGATACCGGTGACGTGGATATCGAGGCCCTGAAGGCCGCCGTGGGTCCGCACACCGCCGGGATCATGCTGACCAATCCGTCCACCGTGGGCGTGTTCGAACGGCGCATCAAGCAGATTGCCGGCATCGTGCACGAGGCCGGCGGCCTGCTGTACTACGACGGCGCCAACCTGAACGCGATCCTCGGCAAGGTGCGCCCGGGCGACATGGGCTTCGACGTGATCCACATGAACCTGCACAAGACCTTCTCCACGCCGCATGGTGGCGGTGGACCGGGTTCCGGTGCCGTGGGCGTGGCCGAACGGCTGCTGCCGTTCATGCCGATCCCGCACGTGGTCGAGGCGGAGCAGGGCGGCTACCGCTTTGCCGAGGAGTCCGATCGTCCGCAGAGCATCGGGCGCCTGTCCGCGTTTGCCGGGAACGCCGGTGTGCTCCTGCGGGCCTATATCTACATGCGCATGCTGGGGCGCGAGGGCATGGTGCGGGTCTCCGAATTCTCGACCCTGAATGCCAACTACCTGGCGCGCGAACTGGCCGCAGCCGGGTTCGACCTGGCCTATCCCAAGCGCCGTGCCACCCACGAGTTCATCGTGACCATGAAGAAGCAGGCCAAGGAACGTGGACTGACTGCGGGCGATGTGGCCAAGCGCCTGCTCGACCACGGCTACCATGCGCCGACCACCTACTTCCCGCTGCTGGTGCCGGAGTGCCTGCTGGTGGAGCCGACCGAGACCGAGTCGAAAGAGACCCTGGACGGCTTTGTCGAGGCGATGGCCTGCATCCTGGCCGAGTCGGAGAACGACATGGAAACGATCAAGAGCGCGCCACACACGCTACCGAACCGGCGCTTCAACGAAGTGGCCGCCGCCAAGGCGCTGGATGTCGTGTTCCAGCCCGCCGAGGACGGGGACGCCAGCGCGCCGCGCACCGGTACGCACGGCTGACGGGATTCCCGGGGGCCGGCCCCGGGCTTCCTGGTTCGTTCGGAAACGCCCCCGCTTGTCGGGGGCGTTTCCGTTTTTCGCGGCAGTAAACGCCTTTTTGTGGGGTCAAGCGGAAACCAGACTCGTTATCTGGTAGTTTTCTGGATTCAGTCTATCAATCCACTGCCAGGTCCGAGGGCAGAAGACACGCCGGGCGTGTCTTTGACGAAGTCTCCGCAAAGAGAGACACAGACGGGCAAGGAACCCGATGAGCGAGATTTGTGCCATCCACGGCTATGCGGCGCTGTTCGAGCATGCGCCGGTGGGGCTGGCCGAGATGGATACCGAGGGGCGCATCCTGCGCGCCAATCCCCACTTGGGCGCCTTGCTGGCCTGCGATCCGGCGGATCTGACCGCCGCGATCCTGCAAGACTACGTGTGCCCGGACGACCGGGAGCGTTGCGCGGCGCGGCGTCACGCCCTGCTGAACGGGGATTGCAGCACCAGCAGCTTCGAGGCGCGTCTGCTGGAAGCCACCGGCCAGACGCGCTGGGTGGAAATGACCACGAGTCGAATCCCGGCCACCGAGGACTGTCCCGAGGCGCTGCTGGTCGTGATTGCCGACATCGCCGCGCGCAAGGAGGCCCAGCAGCGTACCGAGACCCTGCTGCGTGCCAGTCCCGCGGTGATCTACACCATGGACCCGTCGGACTTCGGCACCATGACCTGGCTCAGCCGCAACGTGCAGGCGGTCACTGGCTGGACACCGGAACAGATCACGACCCAGCCGGACTGGCTGCGGACCCATCTGGCTCCCGAGGATTTTCGTCGCTGTGTCGGCCAGGTGAAGCGCTGGCTGGCCGAGGGCGCGCGCGGATTCTGTCGTCTGAGCTATCGCCAGCGCATGCCCAGTGGGCACTGGCAATGGCTGGAGGATCAGGTGACCGCGATCCGCGACGGTCAGGGCGCGGTCGTCGAACTGGTGGGTGCCTTCCAGGACGTGGGGGCGCGGGTGGAGACCGAGCGCCATCTGGAAAAGATTGCGCACAACATGCCCGGGGTGATCTACCAGTACCGCCAGCACCCGGATGGCCGGGCGTCGTTCCCGTATGCCAGTGAGGGCATGGTCGATGTGTACAGCGTGACGCCCGAAGCCGTAATGCTCGATGCCCGCCGCGTCTTCGACGTGATCCATCCGGATGATGTCGACCGTGTCGCCGCCAGTATCGAGGCCTCCATGCGCTGCCTGGAATCGTGGCGTCAACGCTATCGCGTGGGCCACCCCGAGCGCGGCGAGATCTGGGTGGAAGGGCACGCCAGTCCCGAGGCACTGGAGGATGGCAGTGTGCTCTGGTTCGGGGTGATCCTGGACATCACCGAACGGGTGCAAGCCGAAGAGGTCCTGCATCTGCGCGAGCGCGAGCTGGCCGAGGCCCAGCGCATCGCGCATATCGGCAACTGGGTGTCGGACTTTGTCCGCAACGAGGTTCGCTGGTCGGACGAGGTCTTCCGGATTTTCGGGATGTCCCGCGGTGAATGGGGCGGGACGCACGAGGCCTTTATGCATGCGGTGCATCCGGACGATCGCGAACGGGTCCAGGCCGAGGTGGATGCCTCGCTGGGTGGGGACGGGGCGCTTGATATCGTGCACCGGGTTCTGCGCCCGGACGGCGAAGAGCGTGTGGTGCACGAACGCGGTTATGTAGAGTTCGATGCCGACGGACGCGTCCAACGGATGATCGGCACGGTCCAGGACATCACCGAACGCCATCATCTGGAGCAGGAGCAGCGTCTGCTGGCGGCGACCTTCGACAGCAGCCAGGCCATCTTCATCACCGATGTCGAGGGTACGATCCAGCGCGTCAATGCGACCTTTACCGAGCTCACGGGATTCACCGAGGAAGACGCGGTGGGCCAGAATCCGCGCATCATGAATTCGGGCCGTCAGGACCGCGGCTTTTATGAGGAGATGTTCCAGTCGGTGCGTGCAAACGGCCACTGGTCCGGCGAGGTGTGGAACCGGCGCAAGGATGGCCGGATCTTCCCCCTGCACGAGATCGTGACCGCGATCCGGGATGCCAGTGGTGTGATCGAGTATTACATCGCCATGTTCCACGACATCTCGCGGCAGAAGGAGCTGGAGGCTGCGCTGGAATATCAGGCCTTCTACGACACACTGACCGATGCCGCCAATCGGGGCCATTTCGAGGCATTGCTGGAGCAGGAGGCCCGGCGGGCGGAGCGCTATGCGGACCCCTGTTCGCTGGTGATGCTGGATCTGGACCACTTCAAGCGGATCAACGACACCCATGGCCACGACATCGGCGACGAGGTCCTGCGCCGGGTGGTGGCGACGGCCGGCGAACGCTTGCGCCAGTCCGATGTGCTGGGTCGTTGGGGCGGCGAGGAATTCATGGTCATGCTGCCCAGTACCCGGGCCGAAGATGCCTGCCGCCTGGCCGAGGATCTGCGCCGGCAGGTGGCCGCGCTGGATCTGCCCCGGGTCGGGCGGGTGACCATCAGTCTGGGGGTGGCCGAGTGTCGTCGTGGCGAGGCGATCAAGGACTGGATCAAGCGTGCGGACGATGCGATGTACCGGGCCAAGAGAGAGGGTCGCAATCGGGTAGAAGTGCAACTGTGAGCGGTTGGTCTGGCGTGGCGCGCGATAGGGGATTCCGTGGCGCATAGTGGTCGGCGGGGGCTGAGCCGGGTGCTGCACGCCTGCGGGTATTCGTGGCGCGGGCTGCGCGAGGCGTATCAACACGAGTCGGCGTTTCGTCAGGAGCTGGCGCTGCTCGCGGTATTGCTGCCGCTGGCGATCTGGTTGGGCGAGAGCGGGGTGGAGCGGGCACTGCTGGCCGGCAGTGCCTTGTTGATCCTGGTGGTGGAACTGCTGAACTCGGCGGTGGAGGCGGCAATCGACCGGTTTGGCGACGAGCGCCATCCGCTGTCGGCGCGCGCCAAGGACATGGCCTCGGCCGCGGTGCTGGTCAGCTTCCTCCTGGCGGCACTGGTGTGGGGGCTGATCCTGCTCTGACCGCGGTGGGGCATCCGGGCCTTTTCCCTTCGGTCACCCCGGCCGAAGCGAAGCGCAGAGCCGGGATATCCGGCCTTGGGGGCTGTCCCGGCGTGGGAGATCCCGGATAACCGCTACGCGGTTTCCGGGGTGACGGCACAGGAGGGTGGGGTGGCGATGCGCGGCTTCCGGAGGTGGGGCCGCGTGTCCGTCAGGAGCCGTTATGTGCCATGCAGTCGGTGAAGCCGTCCGCCATACCCTGCATCAGCAGGAACCAGGCATCGGGGCCAGGCTCCAGCTCCGCGCCGATGGGGTCGAGCATGCCGAGCCGGGTGCCGGTACCCTCGGCCACGGTTTCCGCCAGCGCCGGGCGAAACTGCGGTTCGGTGAACAGGCAGGCGACATCGCCCTCGGCCAGGCGGCCGCGTAGTTCGGACAGCCGGCGGGCCCCGGGCATGCGCGAGGGATCGACGCTGATGGAGCCGGCCGCGTTCAGGCCATAGTGCTGCTCGAAGTACTGGTAGGCGTCGTGAAACACCATGAAGCGCTGGTCGCGTACCGGCGCCAGTTGCTCGGCGATCCTGGCGTCCAGCTCGTCGATGCGCTGGAGCAGGCCGTCCCGGTTGTCCCGGATCGTTGCGGCCTGTTCCGGATCGAGTTCCGCGAGGCGCTCCGCGAGTTGTTCGACGATGGCCCGTGCGACGGCCGGCGACAGCCACAGGTGACTGTCGTAATCGCCATGTGCATGCCCGTGCCCGTCGTCATGCGCGGCGTGTCCATGATCATCGGAGCCGTGAGCATCGTGGTCATGCGCGTGGTCCGCGTGTCCGTTGTGATCGTCGTGGGGATCATGGTCATGTCCATGATCGCCGTGATCGTCATGCCCATGGCCGCCATCGTCGCCGTGGTCATGATGGCCTTCCCATACGCCCCCGGTGCGGCCCTCCAGAAGGTCGAGATCGAGGTCGTGCATCAGGCTGATGACCGTCGCGCGGTCGGCGATCCCGTGCAGCGAGCGCTCCAGAAAGCCCTCGAGCTCCGGACCGACCCAGACCACCAGGTCGGCCTGCTGCAGGCGCCGTGCCTCGGAGGGACGCATGGAATAGCCGTGGGGCGAGGCGCTGGCCGGCACCAGCAGTTCCACCTCGTGGGTGTCGCCGGCCAGCGCGGCAACCAGACTGTGAATCGGTAGAATCGATGCGACGATGCGCGGGCTGTCGGCCTGCGCGGGCGTGGCCACCGTCACCAGAAACGCCAGGGCCAGGGCCAGGAGCAGGGCGAGGAAGGTCGGGCGGCGGGCAGCAAAGCGCATGGGCGGATTCTCCATCGGATTCAATAACGTTATAGTATACCAATATGAATCGCGAAACCCCTTCCCCGCACGCGCAACCGGCGACGGACGCCTCGCCGTTGCTGGCCGCCCGCGACGTCTCCCTGGAACGCGGCGGGCGGGTGATCCTGGATCATGTCTCGGTCCAGGTGCGGCCGGCCGAGGTGACCGTGGTGATCGGCCCCAACGGGGCGGGCAAGACCTCGCTGTTGCGAGTGCTGCTGGGACTGTGGAAGCCGGGACAGGGCCGGGTACAACGCCGGCGCGGGCTGCGCATCGGCTACATGCCCCAGCGCCTGCAGATCGAGCCGGTGCTGCCATTGTCGGTGCGGCGTTTCCTGACGCTGCGCCAGCGGGCCCCGGAGGCCGTCCTGCGCGAAGGCCTGGAGCGGGTCGGCGTGCCGCATCTGCTGCACAAGCCGGTGCAGTCGCTCTCCGGCGGCGAGATGCAGCGGGTGCTGCTGGCGCGCGCCCTGCTCAATCGCCCGAACCTTCTGGTGCTGGACGAGCCCGCCCAGGGGGTGGATATCGTCGGCCAGGGCGAGGTGTTCAAGCTGATCGATGACATCCGCCACGAGACCGGCTGCGGGGTGCTGATGGTGTCGCACGACCTGCACCTGGTGATGGCCGGGGCCGATGCGGTGATCTGCCTGAACCAGCATGTATGCTGCACGGGTCGGCCGGAGGAGGTTTCGCGGCATCCCGAGTACCAGCGCCTGTTCCCGGAGACGGACATGCAGGGGATTGGCGTCTACCGGCACGATCACGACCATGTGCACGATGTGGCCGGGGATGTGCACGAACATCACGCCGGCTGCGGCCATGCCCACCGGCCCGGTCCCGGGGGCGATTCCCGATGATGGATGGCCTGCTCGACGATTTCCTGATTCGTGCCCTGCTGGCGGGGCTGATGGTGGCCGCCGTCGCGGGGCCGCTGGGGGCCTTCGTGGTCTGGCGCCGCATGGCCTATTTCGGCGATACCGTGTCCCATTCGGCGCTGCTGGGCGTCGCCCTCGGGGTGCTCCTGGGGCTGAACCTGAACCTGATGGTCACGATCGTGTGCGTGGCCATCGCCATCCTGCTGGTACTGCTGCAGCGGCGCCAGGAACTGGCCTCGGACACCCTGCTCGGTATTCTCGCGCACAGTTCGCTGTCGCTGGGGATCGTCGCCGTTACCTTTATCGAGGGGTTGCGGGTGGATCTGATGGCCTACCTGTTCGGTGACATCCTCGCGGTGGGCACCAACGACTTGATGTCCATCGCGATCGGCGGTGGCGTGGCGTTGCTGCTGCTGATCCTGCTGTGGCGCCCGTTGCTGGCGCTGACGGTGCACGAGGAGCTCGCCCAGGTGGAGGGTGTGCCAGTGCTGCTGGTGCGGCTGGGCCTGATGCTGCTGATCGCACTGGTGATCGCGGCGGCGATGCAGGTGGTCGGCGTGCTGCTGATCACGGCACTGATGATCATCCCGGCGGCCAGTGCCCGGCGCTTTGCGGCCACCCCCGAGCAGATGGCGATCCTCGCCGGCATCATCGGCATGCTGGCCGTGGGGGCCGGGCTGTGGGGCTCCTTCCAGTACGACACCCCGACCGGCCCGACCATCGTGGTCGCCGCGATGCTGGGCTTCATCCTGGTCCACCTGCTGCCCGGCCGCCTGATCCCCCACTTTGGCGGGCGCTGACAACACCTTTCTTCACCACGAAGCGCACGAAGGCACGAAGAACGGGCTAAGGATCCGGGCGATTGTGCACCCTAGGGGGCACAGAGAAAGATTGTTCCTGATTAGCCACGAGGGGCAGCCAGTCAGGGGGATCGTCCAGGGGCGCAAATAGCCCGCCGCAGGTCGCTTTAATCCGGGCCTTTCTGGAATGTCACCGTCCCCGGCCCTTGCCCCTGTACTGTCATCCCGGCCGCAGCGAAGCGAAGTGCCGGGATCTCCCTCGTCGGGGCAACCCCGGCCGCCGAGGTCCCGGATAACCGCTACGCGGTTTCCGGGATGACGAAGCAGGAGGGGCGTGGAGTCCTGGGGCGTGTACCACTGCGCTCCGGGGCCACCTTCGGCCGCCGGGTGCTGTACATACCCGGGTCCCTGGACGGCGCCGGGTCGCGTTCAGCGGCGGCGTTCGAGGCGTTCGAAGGTGAAGGGGCAGGCGTGGCGTTCGTCGGCTTCGTGGTGCTCGGACCAGACGACATCCCAGTCCGCGGGGTCGAGGGCGGGGAAGAAGGTGTCGCCGGCATGGCACTCGTGCACCCGGGTCAGGTGCAGCACGTCGGCGTGCGGCAGGGCCTCCTCGAACAGGCCGGCGCCGCCGATCACGAAGGCGGGGCCGGCCTCGATGGTGGCCAGCGCCGCATCCAGATCGCGATAGACCTCGACACCCTCCGCTTGCCAGTCCGCCTGGCGCGTCAGCACAAGGTTGCGGCGTTTCGGCAGCGGCCGTCCGATGGATTCGAAGGTGCGCCGACCCATGATCATCGGGTGACCGGCAGTCATTCGCTTGAAGTGCTGCAGGTCCTTCGGCAGGTGCCAGGGCAGGTCGTTGTCGCGCCCGATCACGTGATCCGGATCGAGCGCGACCATCAGATGAATCTCGGGCTGGGGCATGGGGACTCCGGTAACGCTCAGATCGCGATGGGGGCCTTGATCGGGGGGTGCGACTGGTAGTCGCGCACCTCGATGTCGTCGAAGGTGAAGGCGAACAGGTCGGTGACGTCCGGGTTCAGGTGCAGGGTTGGCAGCGGCAGCGGTTCGCGCCCGAGCAGTTCTTCGACCTGCTCCTGGTGGTTGCGGTAGAGGTGGGCGTCGCCGAAGGTATGGACGAACTCGCCGGGCTTCAGGCCCACCACCTGCGCGAGCATGTGGGTCAGCAGGGCGTAGCTGGCGATGTTGAACGGCACCCCGAGAAACACATCCGCGCTGCGCTGGTAGAGCTGGCAGGACAGGCGATCGTCGGCCACGTAGAACTGGAACAGGGTGTGGCAGGGCGCCAGGGCCATGCGCCCGGCCTCCGCGTTGGCCTGTGGCGAGATGGATTCGTCCGGCAGGTCGGCCACGTTCCAGGCACTGATGATGTGGCGCCGGGAGTGGGGGCGGTTCCTCAGGTTGTCGATCAGTTCGGCAAGCTGGTCGTGGCCGGCCCAGTTGCGCCACTGCGCGCCGTAGACGGGACCCAGGTCGCCGGCCGCGGTGGCCCACTCGTCCCAGATGCGGACCTTGTGCTCGCGCAGGTAGCCGACATTGGTATCACCGGCGATGAACCACAGCAGTTCGTGGATTACCGAGCGCAGATGGGTGCGCTTGGTGGTGACCAGCGGGAAGCCGTCCGCCAGGTCGAAGCGCATCTGGTAGCCGAATACCGAGCGCGTGCCGGTACCGGTGCGGTCCGGGCGGTCCGTGCCGTGGTCGCGGATGTGCCGCACCAGGTCCAGGTATTGCTGCATCTCAGGCGGTCTCCGGGGCCGGGCGGGGTGCGGGCAGGGGGTTGCGCCGCGACCAGACGATCAGGGCAACGCCGAACAGGATCACCGGCAGGGTCAGGACCTGTCCCATGGTGAGCCAGTCGAAAGCGAGGTAGCCGAGATGGGCGTCGGGCACGCGCACGAACTCGACCGCGAAACGGAAGCTGCCGTAAAGCGTCAGGAACAGCCCGGAGATCAGTCCGGTACGCCGCGGCTGGCGCGAGACGACCCACAACACCACGAACAGCACGAGCCCTTCGAGAAAGGCCTGGTACAGCTGCGACGGATGACGGGGGATGTAGTCCGCGGCCGGGAAGACCATGGCCCAGGGCAGGTCGGTGGGTTTGCCCCACAGCTCGCCGTTGATCCAGTTGCCGATGCGCCCGGCGCCCAGGCCGATCGGGATCAGGGGGGCGATGAAGTCGGTCAGACGGAAGAACGGCTGGCCGATCTTGCGGGCGTATAGCCAGCAGGTGACCAGCACGCCGGCCAGCCCGCCGTGGAAGGCCATGCCGCCCTCCCAGATGCGGAACAGGCTCAGCGGGTCGGCCAGCGTCGTGTCGAGGTTGTAGAACAGTGCATAGCCGAGCCGCCCGCCGACGACGACCCCGAGTACGCCCCAGAACAGCAGGTCACCGACCTGCCAGGGGTGCAGGGGGTCCCAGTTGCGGCTGCGTGTGCGCCATACGCCCAGCGCCCAGAAGGCGACAAATCCGACCAGGTATGTCAGGCCGTACCAATACAGGGTCAGTGGGCCGATGGACAGGGCGACGGGGTCGATAAACGGGTGTGTGGGCATGGGCGCTTGCGGATGAAAAACCGGCTGCACATGCTACTCGCCCGGGCCCCGGCATGCACCTGTATGCCGCTAGCCCGATCCACCTGCAAGGAGGCCGCGCGATGAATCGACTGGCCGGGGCCAGCAGCCCGTATCTGCTGCAGCACGCCGACAATCCTGTGGACTGGTACCCCTGGGGCGAGGAGGCGCTGGAGCGCGCCCGCCGCGAGGACAAGCCGATCCTGCTCTCGATTGGCTACTCTGCCTGCCACTGGTGCCACGTGATGGCGCACGAGTCCTTTGAGCACTCGGACACCGCCGCGGTGATGAACGAACGCTTCGTCAACATCAAGGTGGACCGCGAGGAGCGCCCGGACCTCGACCGCATCTACCAGAACGCGCACATGCTGCTGTCGCAGCGCCCCGGAGGCTGGCCGCTGACCGTCTTCCTGACCCCGGACCAGGTGCCGTTTTTTGCCGGGACCTACTTCCCGAACACCCCGCGCCACGGCCTGCCATCGTTCGTGGACCTGATGACCCGGGTGTCCGATTTCCTCGCCGAGCACCCCGAGGAGATCCAGCGCCAGAACGACTCGTTGCAGCAGGCACTGGGGCGGATCTACAGCCCGGCCGGTGGCGCGATCCCGGCCCTCAGTGTCATCGACAAGGGGCGCGCCGAACTGGCGAAGACCTTCGACGAGCAGTTCGGCGGTTTCGGGGACGCCCCCAAGTTCCCGCACCCAGCCTCGCTCGAGTGGCTGGCCTGGCACTCGGCGCGCCATGGCGATGCCGAGGCGGAGCGTATGCTGGCCCGTACCCTGGGTGCGATGGCCGCCGGCGGGATCTTCGATCAGGTGGGCGGTGGCTTCTGCCGCTACTCGGTGGATGCCCGCTGGATGATCCCGCACTTCGAGAAGATGCTCTACGACAACGGGCCGTTGCTGGGGCTGTACGCCGAGCGCGCCGCGCACGGCGACGAACGCGCGCGGCGGGTGGTGGAGCCGACGGTCGCCTGGCTGGAACGCGAGATGCGGGATCCCTCCGGGGCCTTTTATTCGAGCCTGGACGCGGACTCCGAGGGCGAGGAAGGACGCTTTTATGTCTGGGACCCGGAGACGGTCCAGGCGCTCCTGACGGAGGACGAGTGGGCCGTCGCCAGCCGGGTCTGGGGACTCAACGGCCCGGCCAATTTCGAGGGGCGCTGGCATCTGCACGAGGTGGCGCCAGCGGCGACCGTCGCGGATGCGCTGGGGATCGACGAGGCGGAGGCGAACACGCGTCTGGACCGTGCCCGCGAACGCCTGCTCGCGGCACGCGAGGACCGGGTCCGACCGCATCGCGACGAGAAGATCCTGGGCGCCTGGAATGCCCTGATGATCGCGGGCCTGGCGCGTGCCGCGCGCGCCCTGGAGCGCCCGGAATGGTTGCGCCTGGCACGCGAGGCGATGACCGCCGTGCGCGAGCGTCTGTGGCGCGACGGGCGGTTGTACGCCAGCGTGCGCGAGGGGGCGACCGGCGCGATGCCGCGCGCCTACCTGGACGATCACGCCCTGTTGCTGGAGGCCACGCTGGCGCTGCTGGAGGCCGAGTGGGACAGCGACCTGCTGGCCTGGGCCATCACGCTGGCCGACACCCTGCTGGAGGAATTCGAGGACCGCGAACAGGGCGGTTTCTTCTTCACCGCCCGGGATCACGAGGCACTGATCCAGCGCCCGAAGGTCTATGCCGATGATGCCATGGCGGCCGGCAACGGGACCGCCGCTCAGGTATTGCAGAAACTCGGGTTCCTGCTGTCCGAACCCCGCTACCTGGAGGCGGCCGAGCGCACGCTGGCGAACGCCGGCCCGATGGTCGAGCAGGCGCCACTGGGCCACATGAGCCTGCTGACCGCGCTGGACATCCATTACCAGGCGCCGGCCCTGGTCGTGCTGCGGGGGCCAGCCGACGAACTTCCCGCGTGGCAGCAGCGACTGCGGGCGCAGGATGCTCCGGTGTGGGCCTTCGCGATTCCCGCGCAGGCCGGCGATCTGCCCGCCGCGCTCGCGGAGAAAGCCGCCCCGGAGACGGGCGTGCGGGCCTATGTCTGTCGCGGGTTGCAGTGCGCGGCCCCGGTGACCGATCCCGTTGCGCTGGAAGGTGCGCTCGACGAGGGTTGAATCGCCCGGACTCGCACCCACGGTAGAATGAGAGCCCGTGTGTAGGAGCCTGCAAGCAAGCTCCTACGGGGGGTAGTCCGATTCATTGCAAAAGGGAATGTTCGAATGAGCGAGAAGAAGCTGATGGATTTCGTCGCCGAGGCGCGGAAGAACGTGAAGGAGATCGCCCCGGCGGATCTTGCCGAGAAGATGGAGAACGGCGAGGACTGGCTGGTGGTGGATGTGCGCGAGCCCTACGAGTTCGAAAAGATGCACGCGCCGAATTCCATCCTGGTTCCGCGTGGCCTGCTGGAGGGTGCGGCCGACCCGAACACCCCGCACCGCATCGATGCGCTGGTGAACGCGCGCGAGAAGCCGGTGGCCGTGATGTGCGCAACCGGCGGCCGTGCCGCGATGTCCGTGCAGCGACTGCAGGACATGGGCTTTACCAACGTGGTGAACATCGCCGGCGGTATCAAGAGCTGGGAAGGCGAGGACCTGCCGGTGGAATCCGGCGCCTACACGGGCCCGCTGCCGTAGCAGGGGCTGGCGGGGCGGGGGCAGGGGCCTCCGCCCCGAACGGTGCCGTATTCGGGCACGGGTCCGGCGGCGGGTTCATCCGACCGTCATCGTTCCTACACGGGGCGGTCAACCACGCGGCGTAGTCTCCGGGACAGTTCAACCGGAGGTCGCCACCATGAGCGAACCGCAGCTGTCCCCAGCTACACCGATCGCGGCGAACGAAACCGCCTACCGCGTCCACCTCGCGTCCAGCCCGTCGGACCTCGAGGCGGCCCAGCGCCTGCGCCACGAGGTCTTCGCTGGCGAGATGGGGGCTGCGCTTCCGGATACTGGATCCGGTCTGGACCGGGATCCCCTGGACCCCTTCTGTCATCACCTGCTGGTGCGCGAACGGCGCTCCGGTACGGTGGTTGCCTGCACACGCATCCTCACCGAGGAGAGCGCCAGCACGGCCGGTGGCTTCTACTCGCTGTCCGAATTCGAACTGGGCCCGTTGATGAATCTCCCGGGGAAGACCCTGGAGATCGGCCGCACCTGCGTGCGCGCGGATCATCGTCAGGGGGCCGCGATCAACGCGCTGTGGACCGGCCTGGCGCGGTTCATGAACGCCCATCGTTACGACTACCTGATGGGCTGTGCGAGCCTGCCATTGAGCGAGCAGACGCCGGCCCAGCTGGCCTGGCTACGCCTGTTCCATCGAGCCCCGTCACGTCTGCGGGTGACGCCGCGTCGGCCGCTGCCCAATTCCCTGACCATCTGACATGGCACACCCAGCCGTACCGGGCTGCCGCCGTTGCTGAAAGCCTACCTTCGCCTGGGTGCCCGGGTCTGCGGCGAGGCCTGTTTCGATCCCGATTTCAATGTGGCCGACGTGCTTGTCCTGCTGGATGTGCGCGCCATGCCGGACCGTTACCATCGGCACTTCATGGGCGCTATGACGCCCGCAAGCCGAGGAACGGAGCATGACCGGAACACTGCGGGCACTGGGTAGGCTGATGCGCATCGTGCTGCACATGCTGGCGGGGGTCTGGCTGACCTGGCGGATGGTCCGCCGGGGGGCCGACTTCGCGGAACGCAGCCGCATCCGCCGCGCCTGGTACGACCGCGCGCTGTGGATCGTGGGGGTGCGGCTCCGGATCCATGGCGAGGAACCCCGGCGTACATCACTGGTGGTGGCCAACCATGTCTCCTGGCTGGATATCCCGCTGATCGGCGCCGCGATGGACACCTGTTTCCTCTCCAAGGCGGAGATCGCACGTTGGCCGATTATCGGCTGGCTCGGTCGTCAGCATGACACCCGCTTCATCGAACGCGGGGCCAATCAGGCGTCGGCCCACTTCGAGGCGATGCGGGCCGGGCTCGACGAGGGCCTGCAGTTCGTGGTGTTCCCGGAAGGCACGACCAGCCGTGGCGAGTTCGTGCGCCGGTTCCACCCGCGACTGTTTGCGGCCGTGGCCGGCACCCAGCACCCGGTACAGCCGGTGGCGCTGGCCTACGAAGGCATGCCGAACGGCCCGGTGCCGGTGTCCTACGCGGAAGACGATCGCCTGATCTCGAATGTCTGGAAGCTGTTGTGTCGGCGCGAGACGCACGTGGAGCTGCATCTTCTGGCCCCGCTGGAATCCGCCAACCAGGATCGGCGCAGTCTGGCCGACGGCGCCCGCAGCGCCATTGTCGATGTGCTCGGCCTGCCGGTCGATCCGCCTTCGGGGCGCGCAAGCGCCCGCGCCTCGTAGCGGCGGGCGGGGAGGGGGTTCACCATGTCGTCGCCGCTACACACGGAATCCCGCCGCCCCTCCCGCCCATGTCTGAACCTGGCCCTGGTGACCGAGACCTGGCCACCGGAGGTCAATGGTGTGGCCCATACCCTCGCGCGCCTGGTTGAGGGGATGCGCAGCCGCGGCCATCGCGTGCAGGTGCTGCGTCCGTGCCAGCCGGGCGAATCGAAGGCCGTCGTCGTGGCCCCGCTGGAGACGGACGGTTCAATGGAGGAGCGGCCACTGCCGGGGTTGCCGCTTCCGGGCTACAGCGGTTTGCGCATGGGATTGCCGGCTCGCCGGCGCTTGACGGCGCTGTGGACCGAACACCGTCCCGACGCTGTGTATGTCGCGACCGAAGGGCCGCTTGGCCACTCGGCCCTGCGCGCGGCACGGCGCCTCGGGATCCCCGTCGCATCGGGGTTTCACACCCATTTCGATGGCTATGCCCGCTACTACGGCGTG
This sequence comes from Thioalkalivibrio sp. AKL9, assembly GCF_000377825.1. Taxonomy (NCBI): domain Bacteria; kingdom Pseudomonadati; phylum Pseudomonadota; class Gammaproteobacteria; order Chromatiales; family Ectothiorhodospiraceae; genus Thioalkalivibrio; species Thioalkalivibrio sp. AKL9. The sequence goes on from NZ_KB905109.1 coordinate 52,938, forward strand.
GGCTGGCTGACACCTCTGGTGCGGGCCGTCCTGCGCCGTTTCCACAATCGCTGCGACGTAACCCTGGCCCCCACGCAGGCACTGGCCACAAGCCTTGCAGGCCATGGCTTCGAGCGCGTGCGGGTGATGGCGCGCGGCGTGGATACCCGGCACTTCACGCCGGCACGGCGATCCTCGCGCCTGCGTCGGCAATGGGGGCCCGGGCCGGTGGTCCTGTACGTCGGCCGACTGGCGCCAGAGAAGAATCTGGGTCTGGTGGTGGAGGCCTTTCGTGTGTTGCAGGAGCGCGTGCCCGAGGCCCGCCTGGTACTGGTAGGCGACGGACCCTCCCGTGTCGCGCTTGAGCGGGCACACCCGGACCTGATCTTTACCGGGCAGCAGGTGGGGCAGGCCCTGGCCCAGCACTACGCCAGCGCCGACCTGTTCCTGTTCCCATCCACCTCCGAGACCTTCGGCAACGTGGTGATCGAGGCCATGGCCAGCGGGCTCCCGGTGCTGGCCTTCGATACCGCGGCGGCTCACGAGCACGTGATCAGCGGCGTGAACGGCGCCCGGGTGCGCTTTACCGGAGACGTCACCATGGATGCGGCCGCTTTCCTCATGGTCGCTGCGGAACTCGCACAGGCCCGGGAGGGGTGGAGCGAGATGGGGCGCCACGCCCGGGCGTGCGCCCGGGGCCTTGATTGGGTCGAGGTGGTCGCCGAGTTCGAAACGGTTTGTCTGGAACTGCTAGGAGAGGCGCGCGATGCGAGTCCTGCACTGGATGGATGAGTTCGAGCTGGCGGTCTGCCAGCGGTTCAATCACTACAATCGCCGTCGCGCCGTCAGCGGGTTCTTCGGCTGGATCAGTCGCCTGGGCGATGGGGCCATCTGGTATGCGCTGATGCTTGCCCTGCCACTGATCCATGGGCCGCAGGCGGCCTGGGTCAGTCTGCAGATGGCGGTAGTGGGGCTGGCCTCGCTGCCGCTCTACAAGTGGCTGAAGCGGCGCACCAGCCGGCGTCGTCCCTGCCATCGTGGTCGTCCGTTCGCGCGCACCGTGGATCCGCTGGACGAGTTCAGTTTCCCCTCCGGCCATACGATGCACGCGGTGGGGTTTACGGTGATCCTGGTGGCCTGGTTCCCGGTGTGGGCGTGGCTGGTCGTGCCGTTCGCGGTGCTGGTGGCCGCCTCGCGGCTGGTGCTGGCCCTGCACTACCCGAGCGATGTCGCCATGGGCGCCTTGATCGGCGCAACGGTGGCTGCGACCGTTCTTGGACTGGTCAGCCTGCTCTGACAGCGAACCTGCGTCACCCACTTTGTAATCCCGGAAACCGCGCAGCGGTTATCCGGGATCTCGTTGAACGGCCCGGGGCGTTCCCGGAGATCCCGGCTCTCCGCTTCGCTGCGGCCGGGATGACGGGGAGAGGTTTGCTCCGGCCGGGGGGCGGTGACAGCTTCGCTCCGGCCGGGATGACGAGGAGGGTTTCACTCCGGCCGGGATGGCGGGGCATTCAGGCCTTTCCGGGGTGATGGCCCACGAAATGCCCCGCCGGCTGTGTCCGGGGGCAGGGCGCGGTGTCAGCCGCGCAGGGCGAGCGCTTCCTCGTTGTAGGCGGCGTCGATGGTGACGATGGTCTTTTCCACCAGGCGGAAGCCCTCGACCGGGGCGTCGTCGCCCATGTACTTCAGGCGGGTCGGGCCGATGGACTTGACCGCCTCGGCCCGTTCCATGGTGGCGTCGGGGCTGTCGGAACCGGCGCCGTCCATCAGGGCGACCAGGACCTCGGCCGCGATGGGGTTGCGGTGGTCTCCGCTGCGCGCCTTTTCCAGTGACGCGGCGGGGTCGCCGTCCAGGAACACGCCGTCCATGTGTTCGTCCAGATACTGCAGCAGTTGACTTAGCGTCATGGGGTAGGTCTCCCGTTGGGTCTCGAAGCGCCGTCATCGCCTGCGGGCGATGACGGCGGCCGGTAATGGTTCAGCCTTGCTGCGCGTAGGTGGCGCGGGCGGCGGACAGCGCACGGCCAGGGGTGACCGCGCCCATGTCGGCCAGCACGGCCTCCAGCGCGGACAGGCACAGCAGCACGTTCTTCTCGTTGGCGCCATGGCCCATCAGGCCGATGCGCCAGACCTTGCCGGCGTACGGGCCGAGGCCCGCGCCGATCTCCAGGCCGTAGCGGTTCAGTAGTTCGCCACGCACCGCGGCTTCGTCGACACCTTCCGGCACGTGGATGGTGTTCAGCTGCGGCAGGCGATGCTCGGCGTCCACCAGGAAGCTCAGGCCCATGGCCTCGAGGCCGGCGCGCAGGGCTGCGTGATGACGATCGTGGCGCGACCAGCTGTTTTCCAGGCCTTCCTCGGCGAGGATCACCAGCGATTCGTGCAGGGCGTACAGGGCGTTGATCGGCGCGGTGTGGTGGTAGGCACGCTTGCCGCCGCCGCCCCAGTAGCCCATGACCAGGTTGAGGTCGAGGAACCAGCTCTGCACCTTGTGGCTGCGTGCCTGGATGCGTTCCACCGCGCGTTCGCTGAAGCTGACCGGCGACAGCCCCGGGGTGCAGGACAGACACTTCTGCGAGCCGGAGTAGATCGCGTCCACGCCCCAGTCGTCCACGTACAGCGGGCTGCCGGCGAGGCCGGTGACCGAGTCGACGATGCTCAGGCAGTCATGCTCGCGGGCCAGGCGGCACAGCGTCTCGACATCCGAGCGCGCCCCGGTGGAGGTCTCGGCGTGCACGAAGGCCAGGATCTTCGCGTCCGGGTTGCCCTTCAGCGCGTCCTCGACCTTCTCGGGGGAGACCGGGGCGCCCCAGTCGTCCTCGACCAGGACGGCGGTGCCGCCGCAGCGCTCGACGTTCTCCTTCATCCGGGTGCCGAAGACACCGTTGACGCAGACGATGACCTTGTCGCCCGGTTCGACCAGGTTCACGAAGCAGGTCTCCATGCCGGCGGAACCGGGGGCGGAGACCGGCAGGGTCAGGGCGTTGTTGGTCTGGAAGGCGTACTGCAGCAGGCCCTTCATCTCCTCCATCATGCCGACAAACACCGGGTCCAGATGGCCGATGATCGGGCGGCTCATCGCGGCGAGCACGCGCGGATTCACGTCGGAGGGGCCGGGGCCCATCAGGGTGCGCTGCGGGGGGAGAAAGGATTTTGCCTGCATGGATGCGTCTACCGGATTGGAAAAGGGGGAATCTAGAGTGCTGTCGGGGCTTGGGCAAGCGCCCCTACGCACCGGCGGGAGTTGCGCCGCAGTGGCGTTCGAGCAGTGTGAGCCAGTGCTCGACCGGCGTATCGGTCCCGTACTGCAGGTGCGTCTGGCAGCCGATGTTGGCGGTCACGATGCGCGCGGGGCCGCTGGCCTCGAGGTTGTCCAGCTTGCGCTGGCGCAGACGGCCCGCCATCGCCGGCTGGAGAATGGAATAGGTTCCGGCCGAGCCGCAGCACAGATGCGGCTCGGCGACCGGCACCAGGTGGAAGCCGGCGGCCTGCAGTAGCGGTTCCACGCGGCCGGCCAGGCCCTGGCCATGCTGCAGGGTGCAGGGCGCATGCCAGGCGACGGGCGGGTGATCTGCCGGCGCCCGGATGCCGAGGCTGCGGATGGTCTGGATATCGAATAGCTCAACCGGGTCGCGGACCTGCGCCGTGAAGCGGGCGGCGCGTGCGGCATACGTCGGGTCGTCGGCGAGGATGTGCGCGTAGTCGCGCAGCATCACGCCGCAGCCGCTGGCGGTGCTGACGACGGCGTCCACCCCGTCCGCAAGAATCGACTCCCAGGCGTCGAGGTTGGCCCGGACCCGCTCGCGGGTGCGCTCCGCGAACGCCAGGTGGTGTTCCACCGCGCCGCAGCAGCGGGCCTCGCCGGCCTCGACCACCTCGATGCCAAGGCGCCCGAGCAGGCCCCGGAGTGCGGCGTTGATGCGGGCGTCGATCGCATCGTGCACGCAGCCGCCGAGCAGCAGCACGCGCCCGTGGGGAAAGCCCGCCGGAGTCGCCGCGCCAATGTTGGTTGCACCGGCCCGGGCACCGTGGCGTGCGGGCACGCGGCGCTTCAGGGTGGCGGGCAGCAGTGGGCGGGCCAGGCGGCCCAGCCCCAGGGCTAGACGGAACGGCCAGCGCGCCGGCAGCGCGCGGACCAGCAGGGTGCGCAGCAGCCGGTCGCGCCAGCCGCGCGGGAGGTCTTCCTCGATCACCTCCCGGCCAAAGGCGACCAGGTGGTTGTAATCGACCCCGGAGGGGCAGGTGGTCATGCAGTTGAGACAGGTCAGGCAGCGGTCCAGGTGGGTGCGGGTGGTGGTATTGGCCTCGCCGCTCTCCAGGACCTGCTTGATCTGGTAGATGCGTCCGCGCGGGCCGTCCAGCTCGTCACCCTGTTCCTGATAGGTGGGGCAAGTCGCGTTGCAGAAGCCACAGTGCACGCAGGCACGCAGGGCGTCTTCGGCGATGCGCGCCGCCGGATCATTCTCGAAGCGCGGGTGCAGGCGAGTTTCCATGGCCTCAGCTCGCCGGCACGGTGCGTGGATGAGGGGTGATCAGCGGGGCGAAGAACACGCCGTCAGGGTCCAGGGCGGCGCGGACTTCGCCCTCCAGGCGCGCATGGGCCGGTGCGCGGGGGTGCAGCCAGGCCGCCCCGGCCGGATCGCCGGACCAGAGGCGGGCGTGTCCGCCCGCTTGCTCGGTGGCAGCGCGCACTGCGTCCGGGGTGGCCGTGGAGCGCAGCCAGCGCTCGCCGCCGCCCCAGTTGAGCAGCCATTCGCCGGGCAGATCCAGCGGCGGGGTGGCGGGCGGCAGGCTCAGACGCCACAGGCGCTCGCCGCGGGCCATGGGTCGGGTGAGGAAGGGCAGGTGCCGATCGCGCAGTTGCGCCCAGAAGGCCGGGCCGTCGATATCCGGTGCCGCGCCCAGGCGCTCGGCGGCCTCCTGCACGGCCTCCTGGCCACCGCCCAGGCGGATGTGGCCGATACCGTCAGCCCAGGCCAGGCCCGAGAACGGCAGGGCGGTTCGGCCCCAGTCGCGCGCCTGCTCGATGAAGGCTGCGGCGGAGCTCTCCTGGCGCAGCCAGGCCTGGTAGGCGGGGGCGGGCAGCAGCTTGAAGCTGACCTCCAGCAGCAGGCCCAGGCTGCCGAGGCTGCCGGCCATCAGCCGCGAGACGTCGAAGCCGGCGACGTTCTTCATCACTTCGCCGCCGAAGCGCAGGATCTCGCCGCGACCGTTGACGATGCGGGTGCCAAGCACGGCGTCGCGCAGGCTGGCGGTCCAGGGGCGGCGTGCGCCGGACAGGCCCAGGGCCACCATGCCGCCCACGGAGCTGGACGGCGTGGGCATGGCCGGTTCGAAGGGCAGCATCATGTCCACCTCTTCCAGCGCGGCCTGCAGTTCCATCACCGGCGTGCCGGCGCGCACGGTCACCACCAGCTCGCTGGGTGCGAGGTTGACGATGCCGTGATGGCCGCTGGCCTCCAGTGGCTGGACATCCGGTTCGAAGCCCGTGGGGAAGGCACGCGCGCGCTGACTGCCGCCGCCGGCGATCGCCAGGCGGTGCCCGGCGGCGACGGCCGTTCGGATGCGCTCGGCCAGCCCGGCGGACTGGTCGGTTCCAGTATCCATAGGTGTGCTCGCGAAGCTGGGGACTAGCCAGTCTCGAGGGTCAGGCGCACGCGCTCCAGACGATGGCGTACCTCGCCGGCCAGGTCTTCGACACCGGGTTTGTCGACCAGACCCATGACCGCGACCGGGTCCATGAAGCCGACCGTGCAGGTGCCGTTCTCGTTGTCCTGCACCAGCACGTTGCAGGGCAGCAGAAGGCCGATGTTGGGGTCGGCCTCGACGGCCTGGCGTGCAAGGTTCGGGTTGCAGGCGCCGAGGATGCGGTAGGGGCGATGCTCCAGATCCAGTTTCTTCTTGAAGGCCGCAGCGACGTCGATATCGCTGAGGATGCCGAAGCCCTCCTCGCCGAGGGCGGCCGTGGTCTGCGCGATCACGTCCTCGATGCCGCCCTTCACGATGACATTGAAGCCGTAGTTGGGTTGTTCCATTGCGGTGTACTCCGATTGCGGTTCGTGGTTACGCCGAAAGGGCGGGGGTGTCGGCGGAAGGGCCGCGCCCCGGCGGTTCCGCGCGTCGGCGCTGATTCCAGACTACCAGCAGTCCCAGCGCCAGGGCCGGAAGGTAGAACCAGTATGGGCTGGGGCGCTCGGTCGGCACCAGTACGCCGGTGATGGTCCAGCCACCCTCCAACCCTACGCGGCCGGCCGGGCTGCCGAAAGCGACCGTCTGGATCTGTGCTTTCTGGTCGTCCGGGTCGAAGCGGACGTCCAGCCCGGCGTCGGCCAGACGCTCGCGCGGGGCCAGGTCGGGGTCGCCCAGGGGGAACATCACCGTGCGGGTGATCTCGCGGCCCTCCAGGTCGATGCCGGTGGCCTCCAGGCGCAGCGAGTCGCGGTCCGGGATGGTCTCGACGACCTCGAGCAGGGTCTCCGCCGGCTGGTGCTGATAGGGAGCCGCGATGCGGTCCATCAGCACGGTCGGGACCAGCAGCACGAAGGCGACTGCCATCAACGCGGCGGACTCCCAGTAGCGGCTGCGGGTCAGGAACCAGCCCTGGGTGGCCGCGGTAAAGGCGAGGATGCCGGCCAGCGAGCCGAGGAAGACCAGCGCCAGCTGGAACACGTTGTCCACCCCGATCAACAGCAACTGGCTGTTGAAGATGAAGAAGAACGGCAACGCGATGGTGCGCAGGCTGTAGGCGAAGGCCTGGATCCCGGTGCGGATCGGGTCGGCCTTGGCGATCGCCGCGCCGGCAAAAGAGGCCAGGCCCACCGGTGGCGTCACGTCGGCCATGATGCCGAAATAGAACACGAACAGGTGGGCCGCGATCAGCGGGATCAGGATGTCGTGCTGGGCCCCCAGATCGACGATGATCGGGGCCATCAGGGTGGCCACAATGATGTAGTTCGCGGTGGTCGGCAGGCCCAGGCCAAGGACCAGGCTGATCACCGCGGTCAGTACCAGCACCAGCAGCAGGTTGCCGCCGGACAGGGTATCCACCAGGTCGGTCAGCACCAGCCCGACGCCGGTCATCGCGACCGTGCCGACGATGATCCCGGCCGCGGCGGTGGCCAGGCCGATACCGATCATGTTGCGCGCGCCGGTCTCGAAGCCCTGGAACAGTTCCCAGACCCCGACCCACGCGGCTTGCAGGAGATGCCCCTGGCGCCGGAACAGGGCCACCAGCGGGCGCTGGGTCAGCACGATGAAGATCATGAATGCCACCGCCCAGAACGCCGCCAGCCCCGGCGACAGGCGTTCGACCACCAACGCCCAGACCAGCACCACCAGCGGCAGCAGGTAGTGCAGCCCGCTCAGGACCGTGGGGGCGACCCGCGGCAGCGGGCGTTCGGTATCCAGGGCCTCGGGGTCCGGCTCGCGCGCGACGATCCAGACCAGTACCAGGTAGGTGGCGAACAACAGGCCGGCGATGATCCAGGCCGCGGCATCCCCGGCGACGATCTTGATCCAGCCCAGTCCCCAGTACACCGCACCCGCCAGGATGATCAGGCTGGCCACGGTCAGGGCGAAGCTGATCAGGCGCCCGCGCCAGGTCGTCACGGTGGCGCGCTGGAGGCCCTCCATGCCGTTCTTGCAGGCCTCCAGGTGGACGATGTAGATCAGCGCGATATAGGCGATCAGCGCCGGCAGGATGGCGTGCTTGAGCACCTCGACATAGGGGATGCCGACGTACTCGACCATCAGGAACGCGGCGGCGCCCATCACTGGCGGCATCAGCTGCCCGTTGACCGAGCTGGCAACCTCCACGGCCCCGGCCTTGTGCGGGGCGAAGCCCACCCGTTTCATCAGCGGAACAGTGAAGGTGCCGGTAGTGACCACGTTGGCGATCGACGAGCCCGAGACCACGCCGGTCATCCCGGAGGCCAGCACTGCCGCCTTGGCCGGGCCGCCACGCAGGTGCCCGAGCAGGGCGAAGGCGACGCGGATGAAGTAGTCGCCGGCCCCGGCGCGTTCCAGCAATGCGCCGAACAGCACGAACAGGAACACGAAGCTGGTGGAGACCCCCAGCGCGATGCCGAACACCCCCTCGTTGGACAGCCATTGCTGAGCCATCGCGCGCGGGTAGCTGGCGCCGCGATGGGCGATCAGGTCCGGCATCAGCGGCCCGGCGAAGGTATAGAACAGGAAGATCGCGGCGATGATGGTCAGCGCCGGGCCGAGCACCCGGCGGGTCGCCTCGAGCAGCAGGATCAGGCCGATCCCGGCCATGATCAGGTCCAGCTCGGTGGGGGCGCCGGGACGTGCCGCCAGGGCCTCGTGGAACAGGTAGAGGTACAGGGCACTGAAGGCCGCGACCGCGGCGAACACCCAGTCCCCCAGCGGCACGCGATGCACGGGGTCGTTCCCGCGCAGCAGCGGCCAGGCCACGGCGACCAGGGCGATGCCGAGCGCCAGGTAGACCTCGCCCAGGCGTTCCAGGCCGAGGAACTGCCACAGCCCCAGTCCAGTCAGAGCCAGCCCACCCAGGGCATAGAGGATACCGATGGCGTGCTGCCAGCCCTTGCCGCGGGCGGTGGCGCGGACCGCCGGGAACAGCAGATAGCCGAGGAAGATCGCGAACGCCAGGTGGATCGAGCGGGCCTCGGTCTCGGAGACGACGAAGATGTCCACCCAGTCGGCGATCGGCGAGGCGATCCAGATCTGGAACAGCGACCAGGCCACGGCGGTGAGCCAGATCAGGCTGCGGGTGGCGCGGCCCGGGTGGCGGCCGCCGGTCTCCAGTTCGGCGACCTGGCGGTCATCCGGGGCGGCTGGGTCCTGGGGTCGAGTCTCAGTCATCGATCAGTCCTGCCTCGCGGAAATAGCGCCGTGCGCCGGGGTGCATGGGGGCGGACAGGCCCTCGTCCACCATGCCCTCGCGTTCGAGACCGCTGAACGCCGGGTGCAGGCCGCGGAAGGTCTCGAAGTTGTCGAATACGGCGCGGGTCAGCTCGTAGGCGGCCGTGTTCGAGGTGCGGTCCGAGGTGACCAGGGTCGCGCCCACGCCGTAGGTGCGGATGTCCTGGTCCTGCCCCGGGTAGGTATCGGCGGGGATCACGGCCGTGAGGTAATAGGGCGTCGAGCGGATCAGCTCCTCGATCGCCGGGCCCTCGATGGACACCAGGCGGGCGTCGCAGGTGGCGATGGGCTCCTGGATCGCCGCCGACGGATGCCCGACCGAGAAGACGAAGGCGTCGATCCGGTTGTCGCACAGCGCCTGCGCCTGCTCGCGCGAGGGCAGTTCGCCGACGCGGCGGAAGGTGTCGTGGTCCCAGCCGAGCTCCGCCATCAGTTGTTCCATCAGGGTGCGCTGGCCGGAGCCGGGATTGCCGATGTTCACCCGCTTGCCCGGCAGGTCGTCCAGGCCCTGGATGTCCGCATCCGGGCGGACCACCAGGGTCAGTGGCTCGGGGTGCAGGCTGAACATCGCCCGCAGGTGGTCGGCGGGCCCGAAGGCCTCGAAGCGGCCGCTGCCATGATAGGCGTGGTACTGGAGATCCGACTGGGCCACGCCGAAGTCCATGTCGCCGGAACGCACCATGTTCAGGTTGAATACCGAACCGCCCGTGCTCTCCGCGGTGCAGCGCATCCCGTGGCTGTCGCGGCGGGTGTTGAACAGCCGGCACAGGTGCTGGCCGGCCGGGTAGTACACACCGGTGACGCCGCCGGTGCCGATGTTGATGAAGCGTTGTTCCGCCTGGGCCAGGGGTGCGAGCAGCAACAGGCCGAGGGCAAGCAGCCCACCGGTCAGGTGCCGGGTGCGGCGTCTCGCGGTGCGGTGGTCGGGTCGTCCTCGCATACGGGCTCCGGGGAACAGGCGATTTCGGAAGTGTAGGGAATCGCGGGCCAATGTACACGGTCGCAGCCGGCTGCCAGGGCCACCTACGTGTAGCCCCGCCGCCGGGCAGGGCGTAGTGTAGGAGGTTCACCCCAAGAGGCCCCGTTCATGTGGCTCGAGACCCGTTGTGACTTCGAGTTCGAGATCGTCGAACCCACGCCGTTTGTGCTGATGCTGCGACCGCGCAGTGGCCCGCTGCAATGGGTCGCGCGCGAGGAATATCGCCTGGTGCCGACGGCGCCGGTGTCCGAGTTCGTCGACATCTACGGCAACCTCTGCCAGCGCCTGATCGCGCCGCCAGGGACGTTCTCCATCCATACCGCGGCGGAGGTGCAGACGGCCGAGGCCCTCGACCGGGCCCCGGGCGCACCGTTTGTCGAGGTGCAGTCCCTGCCGGATGCCGTACTGAGTTATCTCCTGCCGAGCCGGTTCTGCGAATCGGATCGCTTCAACCTGATGGCGACCGAAATCACTGCCGGCCAGTGGCTGGGTTACGACCAGGTGGCGGCCATCGAGCAGTGGCTGCGCGAGCGCATCGAATATCTCCCGGGGACCAGCGATATCCCGATCTCGGCCGCGGAGGTGAATCAGCGCGGGAGCGGGGTGTGTCGCGACCTGGCGCATCTCGGGATTGCACTGTGCCGCAGTCTCAGTATCCCGGCGCGCATGGTGGTCGGGTACCTGCACGGCCTGCAGCCGATGGACATGCATGCCTGGTTCGAGGCCTTCGTCGGGGGGCGCTGGTACACCTTTGATGCGACCCAGGCCGAGTTGCGGGGTGGCTACGTGGTCGTAGGCTATGGCCGTGATGCGGCCGATGTGGCGGTCTACAACCAGTTCGGCCTGCCGGTATACCCGACCCGCCACGACGTCGACGTCCGTCGAATCGAAGGGCCGAACTAAGGCGTTGGAGCAAGCGCACGCGGCCCGTTTTCCGGATGAGCGGAAGGGGTTTGTGCCTCTGGTCTTCCCGGGGTGCGGCCGGGCATCAAAGTGCCTGATCGGACTTGCGAAACACCGGTCTTGGAAGGGGGCTCGGTGGTCCGCAGCGGCCGTGTCGGGAGACGCCCGGCCTGAAAAGAAGGGCCGGATGGCGTATGATTGGCGGCCTTTTTGCGGCAGCGCCCCAAGTAGCTGGCGCGCCGAAATCCGCTGAATCCAACGCTTTGAACGGGAGACCCGAATGTTTTCGATCGACATGAGTATCCACGGCTACGATGACGACCTCTGGAATGCCATCCGCGACGAGTCGCAGCGTCAGGAAGAGCACATCGAGCTGATCGCGTCGGAAAACTACACCAGCCCGCGCGTGATGGAAGCGCAGGGTTCGGTGCTGACCAACAAGTACGCCGAGGGCTACCCGGGCAAGCGCTACTATGGCGGTTGCGAGCACGTCGACGTGGTTGAGCAGCTGGCGATCGATCGCCTGAAGCAGCTCTACGGCGCCGACTACGCCAACGTGCAGCCGCATTCCGGCTCCCAGGCCAACGCCGCGGTGTACATGGCCCTGCTGCAGCCGCATGACACCGTCCTGGGCATGAGCCTGGACGCCGGCGGCCACCTGACCCACGGTGCCAAGCCGAACTTCTCCGGCAAGATCTATAACGCGGTGCAGTACGGCATCACCGACGAGGGCCTGATCGACTACGACGAGGTCCAGCGCCTGGCCACCGAGCACCAGCCGAAGATGATCGTCGCCGGCTTTTCCGCCTATTCGCGCGTGGTCGACTGGATGCGCTTCCGCGAGATCGCGGATAGCGTCGGTGCCTACCTGATGGTCGACATGGCCCACGTCTCCGGCCTGATCGCTGCCGGCGAGTACCCCAACCCGATCGACCACGCCCATGTGGTCACCTCCACCACGCACAAGTCCCTGCGCGGGCCGCGTGGCGGCTTCATCATCTCCAAGGGGCAGCCGGAACTGAACAAGAAGTTCCAGTCGCTAATCTTCCCGGGCACCCAGGGTGGTCCGCTGATGCACGTGATCGCCGGCAAGGCGGTAGCGTTCAAGGAGGCCCTGGAGCCGGAGTTCAAGACCTACCAGAAGCAGGTGATCGCCAACGCCCGCGCGATGGCCGAGGTGCTGGTGGAGCGTGGCTTCGATATCGTCTCCGGCGGTACCGACAACCACCTGTTCCTGCTGAGCTTGGTCGCCAAGGGCATGACCGGCAAGGCTGCGGATGCCGCGCTGGGCCGCGCCAACATCACGGTCAACAAGAACGCCGTGCCGAACGATCCGCAGTCCCCGTTCGTGACCTCCGGCATTCGCATCGGCACCGCCGCGCTGACCACTCGCGGCTTCACCGAGTCCGAGTCCCGCGAGCTGGCCGGCTGGATCGCCGACGTGCTGGATGATCACGAGAACGAGCAGGTGATCGACGCGACCCGCGAGAAGGTCCTCGAGATCTGCCGTCGCTTCCCGGTGTACGGTCACGGCGAATAACCACCGCCAGTTGGCCGGCTGACGGGGCCCGGGATGCGCTGTCCGTCCTGTCATGATCAGGACACCCGCGTGGTCGATTCGCGGGTGGCCGGCCCGGAGCAGGAACAGATCCGGCGCCGGCGGCAGTGCCGTGCCTGTGGTGCGCGCTTTACCACCTTCGAGCGGGCGGAGTTCAGCCTGCCGCGGGTGGTCAAGCGTTCCGGTGAACGGGTCGCCTTCGACGAGGAAAAGCTGCGCAGCGGACTGCGCCGGGCACTGCACAAGCGCCCGGTGAAGACCGATGATGTCGAGCGCGTGATCGACGACATCAAGCGCCAGCTTTCGGCCGTCACGGCCCCCGAGGTGAAGTCCGACCGCATCGGCGAAATGGTGCTGGCGGCCTTGCACGGGCTGGACCATGTGGCCTATATCCGTTTTGCCTCTATCTATCTCAGCTTCGCCAGTGTGCAGTCCTTCCGTGAGGCGATCGAACGGCTGGAGGATGACCTTAGCCCGGAGATGCGCCGTTCGCAGATGCGTCTGATCGACGAGGAGGCGACCGGAAACGCCCCGGAATCCGCGGCGGACGGGCGGGCCACCCCGGAGACGGACGGCGGCTCGCAGGAGGGGATGTAATGGAAGCGCCGACGACCGAGCAGGTCATTGCCGACCGCCGGCACATGGCGCGCGCCCTGAAACTGGCGGATTACGGCCGCTTCACCGCGGATCCGAATCCGCGGGTGGGCTGCGTTATCGTGCGCGACGGCCGGGAGGTAGGCGCGGGCCTGCACTGGAAGGCCGGCGAGGTGCATGCCGAGGTGAACGCGCTGCAAGCGGCCGGTGAGGCCGTGCAAGGCGCGACCGCCTACGTGACCCTGGAGCCCTGCAGTCATCAGGGCCGCACCCCGCCGTGTACCGATGCGCTGATCCGGGCGGGCGTCGCGCGGGTCGTGATCGCGATGCTGGATCCGAACCCACAGGTATGCGGGGGCGGGATCGATGCCTTGCAGGCGGCCGGTATCCGGGTCGACAGCGGCGTGCTGGAGGCCGAGGCACGGGCGCTGAACCCCGGCTTCGTGCAGCGCATGGAGCAGGGGCGCCCCTGGGTGCGGGTCAAGCTGGCTGCGAGCCTGGACGGGCGGACGGCCATGGCCTCCGGCGAGTCGCAGTGGATCACCGGCGAGGCGGCGCGGCGCGACGTGCAACTGTGGCGGGCGCGGGCCGGGGCGATCGTCACCGGCAGTGGCACCGTGGTCGGCGATGACCCGCGCCTGAATGTGCGCATGAGGCCGTTTGATCTGGCTGCCCACGCCGGCTTCCCGGATGACCCGCGGTATCACGATCTGCCGACCCGGCAGCCACTGCGCGTCATCCTCGATGCGCGCCTGCGCACGCCCCCGGGCTCGCAGATCCTGCGTGACGGGCCGGTCTGGATCCTCACCAGTCCCGATGTGGTGGGCTCGCCTGCGGCGGATGCCCTGCGCGGCAAGGGTGCCGAGGTGCGGGCCGTGCCGCTGGCGGAGGAATCTGCCGAGGGCGGGCTTGATCTGGGTGCGGTGCTTACGGAGCTGGGACGGGCAGAGGTCAACGAGCTCCACGTGGAATCCGGCCCCGGCCTGGCCGGTGCGCTCGCCCGCGGTGGCTGGGTTGACGAGTGGCTGATCTACCAGGCGCCGTTGCTGATGGGCTCCAGCGCCCGTCCCCTGGTGGAGTGGCCACTGGCCCGCATGGCCGAACGCGCCGAACTCGAAGTCGTCGACACCCGCTGGGTTGGCGATACCCTGCGCCTGCTTGCCCGTCCGCGTTCCTAAGGGCTTGTTTGCATCACGAAGCGCACGACGACAGGAAGAGAGGGCAGGGCAAGTCGCAAGAGCGATCGACAGGAAGACGGGGAGGATGATGGAGCTCGAGGCGCGGCAATCCAACGCCTCGGCGCTGGATAAACCATAGGGCCCCCTGTTCGGCTTCGTTCCAAGGCCTTCCGATCTGCAATCGCCATTGACCCTGCTTCGTGTCTTCGTGGGCTTCGTGATGGCCCTTGAAGGACTTGCGAGGACAGGCGTTGCCACTATAAACGCCCGGGTCGTGGTGCGAATTCATTAGCGTTTCCCTATGATGGGGCGCCTGTGGCCCGGCATTGTGCTCCGGACCCGACCGAACGAGTGGACATCCATGTTTACCGGAATCATCGAGACCCTTGGCAGCCTGGAGCGCCTCACCCCCAGCGGGGGCGATGTGCGCTTGCACGTCAATGCGACCGGGATGGACCTGTCGGATACCCGCCTGGGGGATTCGATCGCGGTCAATGGGGTCTGCCTGACGGTGACCGATCTGCCGGGCAATGGCTTTGCCGCCGATGTCTCGCGGGAGTCGCTGGATGTCACCACGCTGGGCCATCTCGGTCCGGGGGATCGGGTGAATCTCGAACGCGCGCTGGCGCTGGGTGATCGCCTGGGCGGGCACATGGTGTCCGGGCATGTCGACGGTGTGGGCGAAGTCGTGGCGATGGAGCCGGACGCGCGCTCCACCCGCGTGCGTTTTCGCGCGCCGGCCCCGCTGGCCCGCTACATCGCGGCCAAGGGCTCGATCACCATTGACGGCACCAGCCTGACGGTGAACCGGGTGGACGGTGCCGAGTTCGAGGTGAACATCATCCCGCACACCTGGTCACTGACCCGGTTTGCCGTGTACGCAGTGGGCACGCCGGTCAACCTGGAGGTGGACCTGATCGCTCGCTATCTGGAACGCCTGATGCTGGGCGATCGCGCGGCCGAGCCGGGCGGGCAGGCGGGCGATCTGTCCGAGGCCTGGCTGGCCGAGCAGGGCTTTCCCAATCACTCCGGTTCGCGCGACTAACTGCGCGGCCGAAAGCAGGAATCTATGGAATTTTCCAATACCGAAACCATCCTGGAAGAGCTTCAGGCCGGACGCATGGTGGTCATCGTCGATGACGAGGATCGCGAGAACGAAGGCGATCTGCTGATGCTCGCCTCGCACGCGCGCCCGGAAGACATCAACTTCATGGCCAAGTACGGCCGGGGGCTGATCTGCCTGACGCTGACCCGCGAGCGCTGCAAGCAGCTGGCGCTGCCGTTGATGGTGACCGACACCAACGACGTGCACGGCACCAACTTCACGCTGTCGATCGAGGCGGCCGAGGGCGTGACCACCGGAATCTCCGCCTACGATCGCGCGCACACCATCCGCACCGCCGTGGCGCCCAATGCGAAGCCCGAGGACATCGTCCAGCCGGGCCACGTGTTCCCGCTGATGGCGCAGCCGGGCGGGGTGATCGTGCGCGCCGGGCATACCGAGGCGGGTTGTGACCTGGCGCGCCTGGCCGGGGCCGAGCCGGCCGCAGTGATCGTCGAGATCCTGAACGAGGACGGCAGCATGGCGCGGCGTTCGGACCTCGAGCGCTTCTGTGCCGAGCACGACTTGAAGATGGGCACCATCGAGGACCTGATCCGCTACCGCATCGAGAACGAGAAGACCGTCCGGCGGGTCTCCGAGCGTCCGTTCCCGACCGAGCATGGCGAGTTCCGCCTGCTGGCGTTCGAGGACGAAGTGGACCACGAACTGCATTTTGCCCTGGTGCGCGGCGAGCCGAAGCCCGACCAGGACACCTTGGTGCGCGTGCATCTGGAGAGCACCCTGTGCGACACCCTCGGCTATGCCGGCCCGGATCGTGGCTGGCCGCTGGACGACGCCCTGCGCCGGATCGACGAGGCGGGTGCGGGCGTGGTGGTGGTGCTGCGCAAACACGAGAGTGCCGACGCTCTGGCCCAGCGCCTGGAGAACATCGGTCAGCCCGCGCCGGAGGAACGCAGCGGGCGCGAGAACTCCGCCGAATGGCGCATGTACGGGATCGGCGCGCAGATCCTGGCCGACTGCGGCGTCGGGCGCATGAAGCTGATGTCCGCTCCGAAGCGCTTCCATGGCCTCGGTGGCTTTGGCCTGGAGGTCGTGGACTACGTCCACGAGTAGCCCCGATGGCGGGAGCCGCGGTGCTACACTAGCGGCTCCCTAGCCCGATCGACTTACTGGACCGACAGGTCCGTCATCTGCCCAACCGGAAGCTCATCATGTCCGAGATCAAGACCCTGGAAGGCGTATTCACCGACGCCGCCGACCATCGCTATGGCCTGCTGCTGGCGCGCTTCAACAGCCTGATCGTCGAACGCCTGCTGGAAGGGGCCGTGGATACCCTGAAGCGCCATGGGGTGCAGGAGACGAACCTTACGATCGCCCGTGTTCCGGGTGCCTATGAACTGCCGTTGGCGGCGCAGGCCATGGCGCGTTCCGGGCAGTACGATGGCGTGATCGCCCTGGGCTGCGTGATTCGTGGTTCGACGCCGCATTTCGATTACGTCGCGGGCGAGGCGGCCAAGGGCCTGGCGCAGGTGCAGATGGCGGAGGACCTGCCGATCAGCTTCGGTGTGCTGACCACCGACTCCATCGAGCAGGCGATCGAGCGCGCCGGCACCAAGGCCGGCAACAAGGGCGCCGATGCCGCCATGGGCGCGATCGAGATGGTCAGCCTGATGCGCCAGCTGCGCGGCTGATTCCGCACTGCCTACCAGTGTTATCCGTCCACCCGAACAGGTCTGCCGTGACTGAACCCTCTGATCCCCGCCCCGAAGGTGGTGCCCCGCGCAAGGATGCCGATGCCGGCAAGTCCGCTCGGGCCCGGCGCCCGCGCAGCACGCCCGAGCAGCGCGCGCGGCATGCGCGTTCCTTCGCGCGTCGGCGCGCGATGCAGGCGCTTTATTCCTGGCAGCTCACGGGCGCCCACCCGAAGGACATCCTGGCCGAGTTCCGTGACGACGAGGAACACGCCAAGGCGGATGCGGAGTACTTCCGCGAACTCCTGATCGGCGTGACCGCTGACCGCGAGGCCCTGGATGCCCGCATGGAGCCGTACCTCGGCCGCCCGCTGGATCAGCTCGATCCGGTGGAGCACGCCCTGCTGTGGTTGGGCCAATGGGAGTTGGTCGAACGCATGGAGGTGCCCTACCGCGTGGTGATCAACGAGGCCGTCGACCTGGCCAAGCGCTATGGCGCCGAGCAGTCGCATCGCTACATCAACGGCGTGCTGGACCGGCTCTCCGCCGACCTGCGCGGCCCCGAGCGTTCCGCCCCGCGCTGACCCCGGGCGGGTCAGCACCACGGCCATGGCCGGCCCCGAGTCCGAATTCGATCTGATTCAGCGCTACTTCGGCACGCCGAGCGCGGGCGCGGTTGCCGATGGCGTGCGTCTGGGCATCGGAGACGATGCCGCCCTGCTGGCCGTGCGTAGCGGCCACGAATTGGTCGTCACCGTTGATACCCTGGTCGAGGGCACCCACTTCTTTCCTGATCACCCGCCGGCAAGCGCCGGCCACAAGGCCCTGGCCTCCAATCTCAGTGACCTGGCCGCGATGGGGGCCGAGCCGTTGGGCGCGGTGCTGTCGCTGACCCTGCCGCGTGTGGATCATGACTGGCTGGCGGGCTTCAGCCACGGCTTTCTGGCGCTGGCCGAGGAGGTCGGGATCCCGCTGGTGGGCGGGGATACCAACCGGGGTCCGCTGGCGATCAGCGTGACGGTCCTGGGCGAGGTGCCCGCCGGCCAGGCGCTGCGCCGCGAAGGTGCCCGGCCTGGCGATCGCCTGGTGGTTTCCGGTGCGCTGGGCGGAGCGGCCTGCGGGTTGGCCCACGAGACGCAGCGGCGTGCAGAGGGGGGTCCCGTAGACGCCTCGAGCCCCGCCTGCGCCCGGCTGTTCTGGCCCGCGGCGCGTCTGAGTCTGGGCCGTGGTCTGCGCAACCGCGCACGGGCCGCCATCGATATCTCTGACGGCCTGCTGGCGGACCTGGGCCATCTGTGTGCCGCCTCGGGTTGCGGTGCGCGAATCGACTGGCCCAGCGTCCCGCGCGACCCGCTGCTGGCGGAGGTGTCCGAGCAGCAGGCTCGCTCCTGCGCACTGGGCGGTGGCGAGGACTACGAGCTGCTGTTCGCCCTCCCGCCGGGGGAGTCGCTGGACCTGCTCGCGTTCAGCGTGGGCGTCCCGCTGACCGTGATCGGTGAGTGCACCGAGGGTGCGGGTGTGGTGGTGGAGGACGCAAACGGGCAACGGTTGGACGTGGCGCGGGCGGGCCACGATCATTTCGCGAACACAGAATAAAGAATAGGGACAGGGGAGCCATGCCGGAGCAGAAGATCCGTAATCCGAAGATGCCATCGGTGAAGACCGTGTTCGGCGATCCCATTCACCTGTTGGCGTTCGGCTTCGGTAGTGGCCTGTCGCGCTGGGCACCGGGTACCACCGGCTCGCTGGGTGCACTGGTGCTGTACTTCGCGATCATGAATTTCCCGGAGTGGGCCTACCTTGCGATCACCGTGGTCGTGGTGATGGCCGGCTTCCACATCTGTGGCGAAAGTGCGCGCAAGCTGGGAGTGCACGATCATCCCGGCATCGTCTGGGACGAATGGGCCGGCATGCTCATCACGCTGGCGTTTGCCCCGGCGGGGCTGATGTGGGTGGTCGTCGGCTTCCTGCTGTTCCGGGTGTTCGACATCCTCAAGCCCTGGCCGGCGAACTACTTTGATGAAAAGTGGCACGACGGCCACGGGATCATGATGGACGACGTCGTGGCGGGCCTGTACGCCGGCTTCGCGCTGGTGATCCTGGGTGGGCTGTTCCAACAGCTGGTGGTCGAGGCTTAAGGAGCGCTGAAACGTGTTTCCCTGGACGTGATGGACTTGGCAGAGTCACATGCTGCGGGGAATCATGGGTACGCGCGGACGCCTCAGGGGCAGGCAACGACGCAAGGAGTGAGTGGCATGAAGTCCCTCTTTCGTTCCCTGACGCAGGTTGCGGTCATGGGCGCCGTGCTGGCGTTCGGTGGCGCGCAGGCTCAGCCGTCGGGCGGGCCGCCGCCCGGATCTCCGGGCGCCAGTGGCGACACGCCCGCGGCGGGCAATTGGCCGCCCGGGCATGGTGGGACCCCGCCGGGGCAGCGCCGCGGCGACTCGCGCCCCGATCAGCGCCTGGATCTCCCGCGGGCGCCCGGTTCATCCTCGGCGCCGACTCCGGACGATCCGCCGCTGCCGGACCCGTCCGATCCTCCGAAACCACCGATGCCACCGGCACCGAACCTGCCAGGGCTTTGATCAGTCTTCAATCCGCACTTCCCTGGCGCGGGCGCCACGCGGCGGGTGAGGCGGGAGCCATCAGGACGGCATAGGCAGCCGTTGCCACGATGACGCCCAGCAGAGGAGGTACCACGGGTGCGTAGTACGCCGCGGCGGATCCCGCCGCGTACGCCAGCAGGCCGGGCCAGTGGAACCCGGGCAGGCGGGCCGAGCCCAGGCGGGGGTATTGCCCGCGATGGCGCAGCCAGAAGTCGGCGACGATCACGCCACCGAGCGGCGGGATGAAGGTCCCCAGCAGGATCAGGAACGGCACCAGATAGTCATGCATCCCGGCGACCGCGAGGGCCGTCCCGATCGCGGCCCCGAGCACGGTGACCAGCCGCCGGCGCTGGGTGCGCAGCAGATTGCAGCCGGCCACGCCGAAGTTGTAGATGGTGTTGTCCTGGGTGCTCCAGATGTTCAGCAGGAGCATCAGTACCGTGATCGTCACGAAGCCCTGCGCCAGCATGACGTGGACGATGTCGGCCTCGTGGTAGATCAGGGCGCCCAGCGCGCCGGTCAGCACCATTAATCCGTTCCCGAGCACGAAGGCCGCCAGGGTCGCGATGACCGCAATGCGCGGGGTGCGGGCGAAGCGGGTCCAGTTGGTGGCGAGGGTTGCACCGCCAACAAAGGTGCCGATCACGATGGTGAGGGCGGCGTGGAAATCCATCTCGGTGCGCGGGTCCTGACCAAGCAGGCCGCCGGGGCCGCCGGCGTCGCCGATCCCGATGAACAGCGTGAACAGGATGAACAGGAGCATGACCGGTACCGCGACGCGGGAAAGCCAGTCGAGACCGCGATAGCCGATCATCGCGGTGATGCAGAAGGCGAACCCGAACAGCACCATCAGCCCGACTTCCATCGGTTCCGGCAGTGCGGTGGTCTCGACCAGGATGATCGCGACGGTGGCCGTGCCCCAGGCGTACCAGCCGATCTGGGTGAACGCGAGGATGATGTCGGAGAGTTTGCTGCCCCATTCCCCGAAGCAGAAACGCCCCATCAGGACCGTGTGCAGTCCGCTCTTGCAGCCGATGTAGGCGAGCGTGGCCGCGTAGGTCCCCAGTAGCAGGTTGCCCAGTGCGATCACCAGCATCAGCTCGCCGAAGCTGAACGCCAGGCCCAGCGACCCGCCGGCCCACAGGGTCGAGGTAAAGAAGGTGAACCCGAACAGCACCACGGCCATGGACCAGAAGCCCTTGCGGGCATGGTCCGGTACTTCGCTTAGGGGGTGGTCGTTGTGATTCACGCGCACGGCCGGTCGGAAGACCGCACGAGTGTACCGGCCACAGGGTTACCGTGCCGCGTGTCCGAGCTCGCGCATCTTCTTCAGCCAGCGTTCGCGGGCGGCGGCATCACCGCCGTTCTGCCCGATCAGGGTGTGGCGGATCGGGCCGAAGCCGCAGAAGCGGAAAAGGATGCGCGTCATGCAGCTGTCCTCGTGCCGGGAAGACTTCTCTTCAAGCCTAGATTAGATGACGGGGCTTGTTGCCACGCAATGGTTTTCTGCCGGGCGGGTCTCGCCTACGATTAGGGTGCGAGTTGCAGCGCATTGCGGCTTCAGCACACGGAGGCGAGATGGCATTCGATCCGGTTGTACTGTTCTTCCTGCTGGGCGCCATTGCGGGCCTCGCCAAGTCGGATCTGAAGATCCCGATGGCGATCTACGAGGCGCTTTCGATCTATCTGTTGCTGGCGATTGGCCTGATGGGCGGGGTCAAGCTGGCCGAGAGCGAGCTGTTGCCCTTGCTGCTGCCGGGGTTGGCGGTGCTGGCGGTAGGTTCGTTGATCCCGCTGATCGCGTTCCCGGTTCTGCGCTGGGTGGGGCGCATGCCGCGGGCGGACTCGGCCTCGATCGCGGCGCACTATGGCTCGGTCTCGGTGGTGACCTTCTCGGTCGCCGTGGCCCTGCTGGCTTCGCGCGGGATCGATTACGAGGGCCACATGGTGGTCTTCCTGGTGCTGCTGGAGATGCCGGCCCTGATCATCGGCATCCTGCTGGCGCGCATGGGCAGCAAGGGCCCGACGCGCTGGGGCAAGACCATGCACGAAGTGTTTTTCGGCAAGAGTATCTTCCTGCTGGCCGGCGGCCTGGTGATCGGTTTCATCGCGGGTCCCGTGCACATCGAGCCGCTGGAGCCGATGTTCTTCGACCTGTTCAAGGGCGTGCTTGCGCTGTTCCTGCTGGAGATGGGGCTGGTCGCCTCCAGTCGCATCGCCGACGTGCGCCAGTACGGCTTCTTCCTGGTGACCTTCGCGATCGTGATGCCGATCGTCTCGGCCGTCCTGGGTACGCTGCTGGGGTATGCGCTGGGCATGTCGATGGGCGGTACGCTGTTGCTGGCGACCCTCTATGCGAGTGCCTCCTACATCGCCGCACCGGCGGCCATGCGTATCGCGGTGCCCCAGGCCAATCCGGCGCTTTCGATTGGCGCCTCGCTTGGGGTCACGTTCCCGTTCAATATCTTCCTGGGTGTACCGCTCTATTTCTGGATGGCCCAGACCCTTTATTCGCTGGGAGGCTAGCGCGATGGAATCCGATGACATGCATCTGCTGACGGTGGTGGCCGAGGCGATCCTGGAGGAGATGCTGATCGACGAGGTGCGCGGCATGGGTGCGGCCGGCTACACGGTGACTGACGCGCGCGGCTGGGGCCGGCATGGCAAGCGCCGGGGCAACTGGCGCCAGGGTGGCAATATCAAGGTCGAGGTGGTGGCTTCGGCCGAGTTGTGCGATCGCATCGCAGCCCGGTTCAAGGAACAGTACGAGGCGGACTATGGTTTGTTGATGTTCACCGTCCCGGTGGCGTTGAAGAATTAGGGACGCACCGGGTCCGGGGAATCGAGTTTCCATGGAGTGAAGTGTTTCGCGGAATTTCCGGGAACTCGACTGTCACCCTTGGGGCGCGCGGGGTCTGGCTGCTATCAAGGGGGCCTGAATAAACGCCCTTACAGCCCGCAGGAGGCTCCCAATGACGAGATTTCGCAGCACGGCCCTGGCCATCGCGCTGGGTTCACTGTTTGCCGCCGGTTCGGCATACGCGCAGGCCCCGCAACATGGAGACCCACAGGGCGGAATGGGCCAGGGTATGCCGCCCGCCGAACAGGGTGCCCCGCCGGCCGGTGGTCAGCAGGTCCCGGGCCAGGGCGGCATGCCGCGCGGCCAGGGTCAGGAGCGTGGGCAGGGCATGCCTCAGGGGCAGCCGCCGGAGCAGCCCGGCCAGCGCAGGCAGGGGCAAAAAGCTCCCGGGCAGATGGAGCGCGGTGGCCAGCCGGCACCGGGGCAAAGCGGAGCGCCGACTCCGCCCCAGGGGCAGGGCCAGCCGCCTGAGGGACAGGGTCAACCTCAAGGGCAGGGGCAGCCCCAGGATGCGCCCCCGCTGGGACAGCAGCGCCAGCCCCAGGGCGAGGATGCACCGCCGCTGGGCGAGGGAACACCGACGCGACCGGGTACCGGAACCCAGCCAGCCGATCCGGCAGACCCCGCCCAGCCAGCCGACCCTTCGGCAACGGATAACCTTCCGCCCCTCGATTGATCCGACTCTCGCGGCTGGTCCGACTCTCGCGGCCGCCGCTGGCCTGCCGTGCGGGTGGGCTGGTCAGGTTCGGGCGAGGATGCGGTAGGGCCCGGGATGGCCGTCTTTTCCCGACTCGATCAGCGCAATCGTGTCCGCCAGCCAGCGCAGGGGCGGTTCGATGCGTTCGGTGTCGGGCGGCGCGGCGTGGCGTCGCAGGGACACGTGGGGTCGGAAGGGGCGCGGCGGACCGAGGTCGATACCGCAGTCGTTGCACAGGGCATGTGCCTGCTCGGCGAGGTCGGTCAGTGCGGCGGGCGGCTCGGCAGGAGCGGCCCAGGTGATGCGCGGCCCGGTGAAGTGGCCCAGATGATCCAGGGTCAGGTCGATCGGCGCGCAGGCGAGTTCCGTGATGCGCCCGGCCAGACAGTCGGCCTGTCCGACCGGGATCGTTCCGGCGAAGGCCAGCGTCAGGTGCAGGTGATCGCGCGGGACCGGTCGGCCGGGGCCGTCGAGTTCCTGGCCGAGGCGGGCTAGTGTGGCGCGTGTGGGGTCGTCGGGCCACAGGGCCAGAAAGACCCGCTGGGCTGCGGGGGATGCCGCCACCGATTCAGCCGCGCGGGCGGGGGAGATTCTCACGCTGACGGCGTTCCCACAGGGTCTTGCGGCTGATGCCGAGGGCCCGGGCCAGCTCGGTCTCGGTCATGCTGCCCTGGTTTTCCTGCACGAAGTGCCGGAAATACTCGTTCAGGCTCGAGCCCTTGCCCTTGCGGGTCGGAAACGCGGGGTTGGGGATCTCGTCGTCCCGGGCCGGAGTGCCCGTCGAGAGTCCCATGTGGTCCGCTTCGATACAGCCGTCCGGGCTCAGTACCCACCCGCGTTCCAGGGCGTTCGCCAGCTCGCGCACGTTGCCGGGCCAATCTTGCGACTCCAGTGCCTGGCGTGCCGCGTGTGACAGTTGTGGCACTGGCCCCGAACCGGCCAGTGCCTCGAGGAAATGCCGTGCCAGGGGGATGATGTCCTCGCGCCTTTCGCGCAGGGGCGGGATGGACAATTCCAGGACCCGCAGGCGGTAGTAGAGATCGGCACGAAAGGCCTGTTCCTCGATCATGGCCTCGAGGTCGCGGTGGGTGGCCGCCAGCAGGCGCACATCCACCTTCAGGTTCTCGTTGGACCCGACCGGGCGGAGCTCGCCATCCTGGAGGACCCGTAGCAGGCGGGCCTGGGCCGCAGGCGCCAGTTCGCCGATCTCGTCCAGGAACAGCGTGCCGCCGTGGGCGCTCTGGATCAGGCCGGTGCGCGCCTTGACCGCACCGGTGTAGGCACCCTGGGCATGACCGAACAGCTCGGCCTCGACCAGACCCTCGGGGATGGTGGCGCAATTGACCGCGACGAACGGGCCGCTAGCGCGCGGGCTCAGCTCGTGCAGGGCGCGCGCGGCGAGCTCCTTGCCGGTACCGGACTCGCCGCGCAGCAATACCGTGGAGTGGGTCATGGCCACACGCCGGATCTGATCACGCAATTGCTGCATGGCCTGGCTCTCGCCGATGAGGCCCAGTCCGGGGCGCGGAGCGGAATCGGTTCCCTCGTCGTCGGGTTCGGTGTTGGGGCGGTCGCGCTCGGCGCGCTCGCGCAGCGCGGCACGCAGGGTCAGCAGCAGGGCGTCGTGATCGAAGGGCTTGGCGATGTAGTCGGCAGCCCCTTCCTTCATCGCGTTGACCGCGGAGGGCACCGACGCATAGCTGGTCATGATGACCGTGGGCGTGTGGGCGAATTCCGGCAGCAGCTCGATCCCTTCGCCATCCGGCAGGCGCAGATCCACCAGTTGCAGATCGTAGGGATCGGCGGCTGCCAGCGCCCGCGCCTCGGCCAGGTTTTCGGCCACGCCGACCTCGAAGCCGTGATGCTCCAGGAACCGCCGCACGGCGCGGCGGATCGGGGCTTCGTCGTCAACCAGGAGGATGCGGGTCATGAGTCGTCGCGTGGCAGCGTGAGCAGGAATCGGGCCCCGCCTTCGGGGCGGTTGGCGGCCATCAGGGTACCACCGTGGTCGCGCACGATGCTGTAGGCCACCGGCAGGCCCAGGCCGGTGCCTTGGCCCGCCGGCTTGGTGGTGAAGAACGGCTCGAACAGGCGTTCCAGGCTGGATTCGTCGATTCCGGGGCCGGCGTCGTCGATGGTGATCTGGACATGCCGTCCGTGGAGCCGGGCCGCGATGGCGACGGTGGCGTTTTCGGGCGAGGCCTGCTCGGCGTTGGTCAGCAGGTTGATGAACACCTGCAACAGCGTGGCATGCGAGCCGCGGACGTGCAGCCCCGCGAGGCCCGAAGTCGTGAATTGCAGGTCGTTGCGCCCGGCCAGGCGCATCAGGCGGATGGCCTCGGCCACGAGCTCGTCCAGTGCGATGGTCTCGAAGTGTCCGGCCGATGGGCCTTCGTCGGCGTGGGCGAAGGTGATCAGCGACTGGACGATGGCGTTGATGCGCCGTGTCTGGGCGAGGATGTCGTCGGCGATGCCGTGGATCTCCTGCGGGTCGTCCTCCAGGGGCAGGGTCTGCGCCAGCGAGGCGATACCGGTCAGTGGATTGCCGATCTCGTGCGCGACCCCGGCGGCAAAGCGGCCGATGGAGGCCAGGCGATCGCCGTGGGCGATCTCGGACTCGAGCTGGGCGCGTTCGGTCACGTCCTCGATCAGGACCACGCGGCCTTCCACCTGACCCTGGGCATCCTGCAGTTCGGAGCGGTGCAGGTTCAGGCGGCGGTTGCCGCTGGGCAGATCCACGTTCAGCTTGTACCACTGGCGGTCCGGGCTCTCCAGGAAGGCGGTCAGCAGGCCGCTCCAGGGGCTCTCGAGCTGACCGATGTTCTGGCCCACGGCGTCTTCCGTAGCGACCTGTGTGAGCTGGGCCAGGGCCTGGTTCCAGCCGGTGATCTCGCCGGTATTGGTGAGGCTGGCTACCCCCAGCGGGAGCTCGTGCAGGATCTGGCGATGAAAGCGGCGCAGGGCGTCCAGCTCGGCCGCCAGGCCGGACAGCGGCAAGGGGCGGGTCTCCAGCTGTTCCTCGATCCGCCGCAGGCTTTCGCTCAGGGTGTGGCGCCCGGCGGCATCCAGGCGCAGGTGCTGGTCGACGATCATGCGAGCCAGTACCGGCCCCAGCAGGCCGGAGAGATTGCGCTCGATCCGTTCGCGGAGGTGGCGCAGATCGCCGCGTGAACGCGTATGGCGGGGCAGGCCGAGATCATCCAGGGCGCGCTGGACCTCGTGGCGCGCCGTGCCCGGGCCCAGGGTGGCCGCAAGTGCGGTCTCCATTTCGGTGACGTCGCCCGCCAGTGGCAGGCCCGCGCCGGTGGCGGTGGATTCGTTAGGGCAGCAGGCCCGGCCGGCCTCGGCCTCCTCGGGGTTCGGCCGGGTCAGCAGCGAGCCGACGACGAACAGGACCGCGTTGACGCCCAGGCTCAGCATTAGCGCGAAGGTCCACGGGTCCAGCATCTCCGCGCGCAAGAGGCGTTGCGGGTCGGGCAGGGCCGTCGCGATCCCGGCATCCGACAGCAAAGGCATGACGAGGGTGAACGCCCAGCCGGCAATCCCGGCCCCCAGGCCCAAGAGAAATCCGACCCGGGTCGCCTGTTTCCACAGCATCAGGCCGATCAGGCCCGGCAGAAGTTGCGCCACCGCGGCAAACGAGATCAGACCCAGCTGCGCGAGGCCCTCGACGACCTGCAGCAGGCCGTAGAAGGCATAGCCGAGCCCGATGATGAACACGATCCAGATGCGCCGCCCCCAAAGCAGGCGGGTGTAGAGGTTGGCGCTGCGCTCCTCTTCGTGCAGTCGGGTCAGTGGCGAGAGGTAGTTGGTTCCCATATGGGCGAGCGCCAGGGTGGTCACGATCATCATCGCGCTGGCGGCGGACAACCCACCGATGAAGACCAGCAGGGCGAGGCTGGGCGACTCCAGCAACCCGGCGATGCCGATGGCGTAATAGTTGGGCGAGATGCCCAGCCCGGCCGCCTCCCCGGCCCAGTAGAGCACCGGCATCGGCAGGTTCAGCAGCAGCAGGAATGCGGGGAAGGCCCAGGCCGCGGTGTTCAGTGCCTGCGGGTTGATGTTCTCGGTGAACAGCATGTGAAACTGGCGTGGCAGCAGGAAGGCGGCCGCGAAGGCCAGGATCATCATCGCGAACCAGCCGCCCTGGCGTACCGGCTCGTACAGCGCATCGACCGCTTCGGGATGGGCGGCCAGCCAGTCGTTCAGCCCGCCGAGGCCGCCGAACACGGCGTACAGCGCCACGGCGGCAATCGCGAGGATGGCGAGCAGCTTGACGATGGACTCGAAGGCGATGGCCAGCACCAGACCGGCGTGCTTTTCGCGCGGGGCGATGTGGCGGGCGCCGAACAGGATCGCGAACAGCGCGATGGTGCCGCTGAAGGTCAGGGCGAGCAGATGCGGCGGGGTCTCCGCGGTCAGTACGGCGGCGGACTCGGCCACGGCCTTGATCTGTAGCGCGATGTACGGGAGTACCCCGGCGAGCATGAACAGGGCGACCACGGGCCCGGTGAAGCGGCTGCGGTAGCGAAAGGCGAACAGGTCGGCCAGCGAGGTCAGCTGCTGCTCGCGGGTCAGGCGCAGGAGGGGGCGCAGCAGCCAGGGGGTGGCGGCGAAGGCCAGGGTCACGCCGAGGTAGATGGTCAGGTACAGGTAGCCCTGGTCGGCGAGGAAACCAAGGTTGCCGTAGAAGGTCCAGGACGTTGCGTATACCCCCAGCGACAGACTGAACACCCAGCCATTGGCCGCCAGTCGGCCTACTCGGGGGACGCGGTCGGCCAGGAACGCTATGCCAAATAGCAGGGCGAGGTAGGCCACCCCGACCGCGTAGATCAGACCCAGGCTAAGGGTCACGGCGCCCGCTCCGGCTCAGTGCCGCGATGGCCACGACGAACAGCGCCCAGGCCGTGAAGGGCCACCACCAGGCAGGACTCAGGTAGGCAACCCAGAGGACCAGCGGGCTCAGAAACAGCAATGCGCCCAGCAGGGCGATCAGGATGGCGCGAGGGGCGTCCATCGTCAGCCGCTCGCAAGCACCTTGCGGTGCGCGGGCGAGCGATCCTGCGGGGCCGTCCGGGTTGGCGCGCGGGTGGAGAGCATGCGGCGAGTCTACACCGCGCGCGCGGCCCCGGGCAGTGCCGCCGGCAATGGCAGGTGGTCGCCGAGGGTGTGTCCCTGCAGGCGCTCCAGGGCTTCGGCCAGCTGGGCCTCCGGTGCGTCGGGTGCCTGGGCGTCGCCCGGGGCCAGGCCGATCACCGTCAGGGTGTCGGCCAGCTGCCGCCGGGCGGTATCCGCGTGGATGCCCTCGGCTCCGGTGGCCTTGGCCAGCTTGTCGCCGCCGGGCGCGACAAGGACCGGGTGGTGGGCATAGGCCGGTGGGGTGGCGCCCAGCGCCTCGTAGAGCTGCATCTGGCGCGGGGTGGAGCCGAGCAGGTCGATCCCGCGCACCACGCGGGTTACGCCCAGGTCCAGGTCGTCCACTACGGTGGCGAGCTGGTAGGCGACGATGCCATCCGCCCGGCGGATCACGAAGTCGCTTCCGAGTGCCTCCAGATCGAAGGCGACCGTACCCAGAAAGCGATCCGCGATCGTCCAGTAGCGGGTGGTCGCCCGGGCACGCACGGCCCGTGGCTCGCGTTCGGGCGGCAGGCCGTGGCGACAGGTCCCTGGATAGATCGGCCCTTCCCAGCCCGGCCGGCCGCGCGCGGCCAGGTCCTTGCGGGTACAGCCGCAGGGGAAAGCCAGGTTCGACGCCAACAGGGTGTCCAGGGCGCGCTGATAGGCGGGACCGCGTTGGCTTTGCCAGGTGACGGGGCCATCCCAGACCAGGGCGAAGGCCTCGAGGGCATGGAAAATGGCATCGGCCGCCCCCGGGTGAACCCGGGGGGCGTCGATATCGTCGATTCGCAGATGCCAGCGGCCGTCGGTACTCCGGGCATCGAGCCAGGAGATGACGGCGGCCAGCAGGGAGCCCGCGTGCAGCGGGCCGGAAGGGGTAGGGGCAAACCGGCCGACATAGCGGTCGGCCCGGGTAATCCGTTCGGGCGTGACCGTCACGGCCCGGCCGGGATCAGGCGCGCTGCTTTTCCTTGATCTCGTCGAGCTGCTTGCAGTCGATGCACATGGTGGCCGTCGGGCGGGCCTCCAGGCGGCGAATGCCGATCTCCACGCCGCAGGTCTCGCAGTAGCCGTAATCGTGGGTGTCGATCTTGCGCAGCGCCTCGTTGATCTTCTTCGACAGCTTGCGTTCGCGGTCGCGGGAGCGCAGTTCCAGGCCGAACTCCTCTTCCTGGGTGGCGCGGTCGGCCGGATCGGCAAAGTTGGACGCGTCCTGGCGCATGTGCCCCACGGTGCGATCGACTTCCTCGGCCAGCTCCTGGCGCCATGCCCGCAGCAGGCTGCGGAAATGCTCGAGCTGATCCGGATTCATGTAATCTTCGTCCGGCTTCGGCTCGTAGGGCGCAATGCCCCCGGCGACCATGTGCTGGGTGGAGGGCTTGTCGGTCTTTTCGTCAGCAGCCATGCGGGCTTTCTCCGGCTGGAAAAATGAGGCGCACTTAGTACCAGAGTCGGGCGGGCCGGGCAAGTCCCGTGCCATGACTGTTGGTGCCTGGTCTCGGTTGGATGCCGGGAATGTGCGGGCTCACGGCCGGTTTTTCAGCGAGATACGGGAAAAGGCGGAAATAACGGGATGACGGAATTGCAGGCGCTGATTTTCGATGTCGACGGCACATTGGCGGACACTGAACGCGACGGTCATCGCGTCGCCTTCAACAAGGCGTTCGCGGACGCGGGCCTGGACTGGGACTGGAGCATCGCGCGCTACGGCGAGTTGCTGCGCGTGACCGGCGGCAAGGAACGCATCCGCCAGTACCTGTCCGAGGACCGTCCCGAGGTCTTGAACGAGCCGGGGATCGATGCGCGTATTCGCGAGCTGCATGCGGCCAAGACGCGGCACTACGTGGCCCTGCTGGAGACCGGCGCGATCCCGCTGCGGCCGGGGGTGCGGCGGCTGCTGGACGAGGCGGAGGCCGAGGGTCTGCGCCTGGCGATCGCCACGACCACCACACCCGAGAACGTCACGGCCCTGCTGGAGGCCACGCTCGGAAGCGAGGGCCCGTACCGCTTCGAGGTGATCTCCGCCGGCGACATCGTGCCGGCCAAGAAGCCGGCTCCGGATATCTTTACCCATGCACTGGAGGCGATGAATCTGCCGGCGGAGGCGTGTCTGGCCCTGGAGGACTCCGATAACGGTGTGCGTTCCGCCCGGGGGGCGGGGCTGGAGGTCGTGGTCACGACGAACGACTACACCCGCGAGCAGGCGTTTGATGGCGCCTTGGCCGTGCTGGACGGGTTCGGTGAGGTGGATCAGCCCGCGACGGTCCTGGCCGGTCCGGCACTGGAAGGCTCGGTGGTGGATGTCGCGACCCTGCGCGCCTGGGTCTCCGGGGCGAAGGGATAGCCGGCGCGCCGGCTCAATCGTTTTCGCGCGGCGGCAGGCGCGGGTCCTCGATCTCGGTCCCGTCGAGCATCTGGGTATCCAGCAGGAAGCCGACGGCGGCGTCGCTGACCCCGTTGATCACGAACTGCACGGCCAGGACCGCGAGAATCAGACCGAACACCTTGGTCAGGATGTCCTTGCCGGTATCCCCGAGGAATTTCACCAGATAGCGCGAATGGACCATCGCGTAGTAGCACGCGACCATGCAGGCCAGCACCGCCAGGAACACGAGGACCAGGTGATAGATGGTGGGGGCCTCGCTGGTCAGGATCATGACCGTCGCAATCGCCCCGGGCCCGCTCATGAACGGGATGGCCAGCGGGATGACCGAGATGTCCTCGGTCACCTGCCCCTTGTCGGCCTTCACCTCCTCGGCGGTTTCGCGCTCGCTGGCCGCCTTCTGCCGGATCATGCCGATCGCGATGCCGAACAGGATGATGCCCCCGGCGATGCGGAACGCCGCCAGCGTGATCCCGAACAGCTGGAAGATCACCCCGCCCAGCAGTGCAAAGGCGAACAGCAGGGCCGTGGCGACCTTGACCGAGCGCAGGGCGGTGGAGCGGCGCTTCTCCTCGGAGGCGCGCGGCAGCATTGCGGTGAAGATGAACGCGGTCGTCAGTGGATTCACGATGACGAACACCGCGAGGAAAGTGACGATCAGGTATTCGAGCAATACGAGCATGGCTCTAGCTTAGGCAGAATGGGGTGTCGTTGCGAGGGCCTCCGTGGGGGTGCCACCGAGATCGTTCCGCACACCGTCATTGCCAGGGCCCGTGGCGATCGTTCGCCAAGCCCCCGAGTCCCATGGGTCTTCCGGACGGATGGCCGCGTCGCTGCGCTCCTCGCAATGACCCATACGACTACCCGTCATTGCGAGGCCCCGGAGGGGCCGTGGCAATCTCTGGAATGCCGCACGCCGTCGGAATCCGGTGGTTTCAGAGGGGGGCCGCCACGTCGCTTCGTTCCTCGCGATGACGGTGCACTGAAAAACACTGGTCCCTGCGGAGGCTCGCGATGACGGGGCGAGCGTGCATGGGCATGGATCGGGTCCGATCGTTATACTCTGCGCGCATGAAGAAACGCCTGCATCCGGAATCCTTCCCGACCCTCGAGCACTTTGTCGGCAATACGCCGCTGGTGCGCCTGCAGCGCATGGCGGCAGACCTGCCGTCCACCGTGCTGGTGAAGCTCGAGGGCAACAACCCCGCCGGTTCGGTCAAGGACCGGCCCGCGCTGAACATGATCCAGGCGGCCGAGCGCCGCGGCGACATCCAGCCCGGCGACACCCTGATCGAGGCGACCAGCGGCAACACCGGCATCGCGCTGGCGATGGTCGCGGCGATGAAGGGCTATCGCATGATCCTGGTGATGCCGGACAACATGTCCGCCGAGCGCCGCGCCTCGATGAAGGCCTTCGGCGCCGAGCTGGTGCTGGTCTCGCGCGAGGAGAGCATGGAGGGCGCGCGTGACCTGGCGGACCGCATGGAGGCCGAGGGCAAGGGCCGGGTGCTGAATCAGTTCGGCAACCCCGACAACCCGGATGCGCATTACATCGGCACCGGGCCGGAGATCTGGCGCGACACCGAGGGCACGGTGACCCACTTCGTCTCCGCGATGGGGACTACCGGCACCATCATGGGCGTGTCGCGCTATCTCAAGGAGCGCGATCCGGAGGTGCAGATCGTCGGCGTGCAGCCGGCCGAGGGGGCGTCCATCCCCGGCATCCGGCGCTGGCCGGAGGCCTATCTGCCGACCATCTTCGAGGCCTCGCGGGTGGACCAGACCGTGGACGTGACCCAGGAGGAGGCCGAGGAGACCATGCATCGGCTGGCGAGTGAAGAAGGCATCTTCGCCGGGGTCTCTTCCGGTGGTTCGGTGGCCGCGGCGTTGAAGCTGGCGGCGCAGACCGAGGGTGGGACCTTCGTCGCGATCATCTGTGACCGCGGCGACCGCTACATCTCCACCGGCGTGTTCCCCGCATGAGTGCCCCGGTCCTGATTTTCGATCTCGAGACGGTCCCGGATATCGAGGGCGCGCGCCGCCTGCACGACTTCGAGGGGCTCGCCGATCACGAGGTCGCCGAGGCGCTGTTCGCGCTGCGCCGTGCCCAGACCGGCTCCGAGTTCCTCAAGCATCCGCTGCATCGCATCGTGTCGATCGGCGTGCTCTATCAGGGCGGCGATGCGCTGAAGCTCTCCGCCTTCGGCCGCGAGGGCGAGGACGGCCAGACGCCCTCCGAGGCCGAACTGCTGCGGCAGTTCTTTGACGTGATCGACAAGCGCACGCCACAGCTCGTTAGCTGGAACGGCGGCGGCTTCGACCTCCCGGTGCTGCATTACCGCGCGCTGGTCAACGGCGTGCAGGCCCCGCGCTACTGGGAGCAGGGCAACGACGACCGCGAGTTTCGCTATAACAACTACCTGTCGCGCTTCCACTGGCGCCATGTGGATCTGATGGACGTGCTGGCGGGCTTCCAGGGCCGCGCGGTCACCAGCCTCGACATGATGGCCAGCCTGCTCGGCTTCCCCGGCAAGCTGGGCATGGATGGCTCGAAGGTCTGGCCGGCCTGGCGCGACGGGCGTCAGGACGAGATCCACGACTATGTCGAGCACGATGTGCTGAATACCTATCTGGTCTGGCTGCGCTTCGAATACATGCGCGGCAACCTGACCGACGCCGCCCTGGCCAGCCGGCAACAGCAACTGGCCGAGTACCTGGAGGGCAGTGGTGCGGCGCACCACCGTGAATTCCTCGACGCCTGGCAGCCTGCCGGGACCGACACCTGATGGCACGCATCGACAAGACCCCGTTCGAGGCCCGGATTGAGGAGGTCACCCTGGACGGCCAGGGCGTGATCCGTCGCGAGGGCAAGGCCTGCTTCATCCACGGCGTGCTGAAGGGCGAGCGCGTGATGGCGGTGCAGACCGGGCGCAAGCGCCGTTTTGATACGGCCGAGGTGGTCGACGTGCTGGAACCGGCCGCGGGCCGGGTCGAGCCGCCCTGCGAGTTCTTCGGCCTGTGCGGTGGCTGCAAGCTGCAGCACGCCTCGGTCGAGACCCAGCGTGAAATCAAGGAACAGGCCCTGTTCGACGCGCTGGAACGCATCGGCCACGTGACGCCGGAGGCGCACTTCGAGCCGCTGACCGCCGACACCCTGGGTTATCGCCGCACTGCGCGGCTGGGCGCCAAGCACGTGCCGAAGAAGGGCGGGGTGCTGGTCGGCTTTCGCGAGCGCGGCAGCCCGTATCTCGCCCAGATGACCCACTGCGAGGTGCTGCACCCGGCGGTGGGTGGGCGTATCCAGGCGCTGCGCGAGTTGATGGACGGGCTGGAGGCGCGCGACCGTCTGCCGCAGATCGAGGTCGCGGTGGATGACGACGAGCGCGTGGCGTTGATCTTCCGCAACCTCGATCCGTTGTCGCAGGCGGATACCCAGCGCCTGTCCGACTGGGCCGAGGCCGAGGGCATCCAGGTGTATCTGCAGCCGGGCGGAGCGGACACGGTGGAGCCGCTGGCCGGGCCGATCGAGCCGCTGATCTACCGCCATCCGGACTACGGCGTGTCGGTGCCCTTCATGCCGACCGATTTCATCCAGGTGCACGCGCAGATCAACCGCAAGATGGTGCCGCAGGCCCTGGAGGCGCTGGACCTGCAACCGGGACAGCGCGTGCTGGACCTGTTCTGCGGGCTGGGCAACTTTACCTTGCCGCTGGCACGGACCGTGACCGAGGGCGAAGTGGTCGGCGTCGAGGTGGACGACGCGATGCTGGCGCGGGCGCGTGCGAATGCCCGTGACCAGGGCATCGCCAATACCCGCTACGAGCGCGCAGACCTGGACGATGTCGAGGCGTTGAAGAGCGCCGCCTGGTTGCGCGAGGACTTCGACCGTGTGCTGCTGGACCCGCCGCGTACCGGCGCGGCCGCGGTGATCGAGGCCCTGGCGCCGCAGCGGATCGAACGCCTGGTCTATGTGTCCTGCAACCCGGCGACGCTCGCCCGTGACGCCGAGCGCCTGGTGCATCATCATGGCTATCGCCTGGAGCGGGCCGGGATCATGGACATGTTCCCGCACACTGCGCACGTGGAATCCATGGCCGTGTTCCGGCGCGCCTGACGCGCTTCGATACTTTAGGGGAATTGCATGCTGGAGATCGTACAAGCGGGTGGGTGGCTGATGCTGCCGATCCTGCTGTGTTCCGTACTGGCCGTGGCCATCGTGCTGGAGCGGCTGTGGACGCTGCGCCGCTCGCGGGTCGTGCCGCCGCGCCTGCTGACCTCGGTGTGGGAGCAGATGCGTACGCAGGGACTCAAGCTGGACGATATCCAGCGTCTGCGTGCGGGCTCCCCGCTGGGCGCGATCCTGGCCGCGGGTCTCGCGACCCATGACCGCGCCCGCCAGATCACCCAGGAGAGCATTGAAGAGGCTGGCCGCCGCGTGGCCCACGAGCTCGAGCGCTACATGAACACGCTGGGCACGATCTCGATGATTACCCCGTTGCTGGGCCTGCTGGGCACCGTGGTCGGGATGATCGAGGTGTTCACCGTGATCACCGAGATCGGCGTCGGCAGCCCGCGCGATCTGGCCGGTGGCATCTCGCAGGCCCTGATTACCACCGCGACCGGGATCGGCGTGGCCATCCCGGCACTGGCCTTTCATCGCTACTTCCGTGGCCACATTGACGAACTGGTGCTGGAGATGGAACAGGAGGCCACCAAGCTGGTCGAGGTGATCCATGGCGAGCGCGAGGCCGGTGTGGTCGAGGGCGGGGCCAAGGCGTGAACTTCCGTACGCCAAGCCGGCAGGAAGAGCCCGGCGTCAATCTGACGCCGTTGATCGATGTGGTGTTCCTGCTGCTGATCTTCTTCATGGTCTCCACCACCTTCGATCAGCACGCGGACATCGAGCTGACCCTGCCCTCGGCCGACCGCGAGGCCGAGGCCGTGGAGCGCGCGTGGATCGACATCATCGTGGACGCGAACGGCAACTACTTCATCAACGGCCAGGAACTGATCAACCGCCGCGCCGAGACCCTGGAGCGTGTGCTCTCAGAGGCCCG
Organism: Thioalkalivibrio sp. AKL9; assembly: GCF_000377825.1. Taxonomy (NCBI): domain Bacteria; kingdom Pseudomonadati; phylum Pseudomonadota; class Gammaproteobacteria; order Chromatiales; family Ectothiorhodospiraceae; genus Thioalkalivibrio; species Thioalkalivibrio sp. AKL9. The sequence continues at coordinate 88,514 of NZ_KB905109.1, forward strand.
CGAGGGCCGCGAGGACGACCCGGTGCTGATCCGCGCGGACGCCAATGCCACCCACCAGTCGGTGGTGCGCGCGCTGGATGTCGTCGGCCGCCTGGGTATCACCTCGGTCTCCATCGCCACCCTGGGTGATGCCGCCGATGACGACTGACGACCCGCACCCACAGCACCTCGACTCCGGCTGGGCGGTTTATCGCCGCCTGCTTGGCTACGCCTTTGTCTACTGGCCGCTGCTGGCGATTGCGACGGTGGCGATGCTCGGCATGGCGGCGACCGAAGCGGGCTTTGCCGCGCTGATGAAGCCGCTGATGGACGAGTCGTTCGCCGAGGGTGATTCACACCCGCTGATTCCGTGGATTCCGGTGGTGCTGATCGGCTTGTTTCTGATCCGGGGCGTGGCCGAGTTCGGTTCGGTCTACGCGATGCGCTACGTCGGGCGGCAAGTCGTCAAGCGCCTGCGCGAGGAGCTGTTCGAGCGTCTGTTGCACATGCCGGTGCAGCGCTTTCAGGAGCAGAGCAGCGGCGAGCTGATTTCACGCGTGACCTACAACGTGGAGCAGGTTGCGACGGCCGCCACGGACGGCTTCAGCACCCTGGTGCGGGACACCCTGACGATTATCGCGCTGCTGGCATGGATGTTTTGGCTGACCCCGAGCCTGACCCTCACGATCCTGGTTATTGCGCCGGTGATGGCCATTCTGGTGCGGGTGGTGACCAAGCACTTCCGGCGTATTTCGCATCGCCTGCAGTACAACATGGGCGACGTGACGCACGTGACGCAGGAGGTGATCGAGGGCCACCGGGTGGTGCGCATCTTCGGTGGCGAGACCTACGAGCGCGAGCGCTTCGAGGACATCAATGAGCGCAATCGCCGCCTGCACATGCGTATGGAGGGTATCAAGGCCGCTTATACCCCGACCATCCAGTTCCTGGTGGCGGCAGTACTGGCTTTCGTGATCTGGGTGGCGACCTCCGATTTCGGCGATGACACCGTCACTGCGGGCACCTTCGTGTCATTCCTGACCGCGATGCTGTTGTTGCTGAGCCCGATTCGCCGGCTTTCGATGATCAATGCGACCCTGCAGCGCGGGATCGCGGCCGGGCAGAACATCTTCGCCGTGCTGGACGAGACACCGGAACGTGACACGGGGCACGTACCGCTGGATCGTGCCGAGGGGCACCTGGTGTTCGACGACGTCGCTTTTCGCTACGGTCCGGAAGGCCCGGACGTGTTGAAGGCGGTCTCCTTCGAGGTGAAGCCGGGCGAGAACGTCGCGCTGGTCGGCCGCTCGGGCAGTGGCAAGACCACCCTGGTCAACCTGCTGCCACGTTTCTATCACCCGACCGAGGGCCGCATTGTGCTGGATGGTCACGACCTCGAGACGATCCGTCTGCGCGACCTGCGCCGTCAGATCGCCTATGTCGGTCAGAACGTGACCCTCTTTGCGGATACAGTCGCAGCCAATATCGCGTACGGGCGGCCCGAGGCGAGCGAGGCGGAGATCCGCGAGGCTGCCCGGGCGGCGCATGCGCTGGAGTTCATTGATCGCCTGCCGGATGGGATGCAGACCCTGGTCGGCGAGAATGGCACACGGCTGTCCGGCGGCCAGCGCCAGCGTCTGGCCATCGCCCGGGCGCTGCTTCGGGATGCACCGATACTGATCCTGGACGAGGCGACCTCGGCGTTGGACAACGAATCCGAACGTCAGGTGCAAGCCGCTCTGGACGCACTGGTGAGCACCCGTACCACGCTGGTGATTGCCCACCGTCTGTCCACTGTCGAGGGCGCCGACCGTATTCTGGTGATGGATAACGGCCGTGTGGTCGAGACCGGACGGCACGACGAGTTGATTGCCCTCGGCGGGGTTTACACGCTCCTGCACCGCCTCCAGTTCCGCGAGGAGGTGGGGGATGCGGGGTGATGCAGGAGGTTACGGCGCTCGGCGGTTTGCGGTCTGGGGCGCGACCTGGCGCGATTATCGTCGCGGTGAGGGGAACCGTGCGCGGGCCCGTCGGGGCTTCCTGACGCCACCCGACGAGCGGGGGCGGCTGGTCTGGATCAAGGCCGGCGGCACGCCCGAGGAGGTGCGCCTGGGGATCGAACTGCTCGGCGCGGTGCGCGACAAGCGCCAGGATGTACGCATCGTCCTGACCTTCGAGCAGGACTACCCGGAGCTCTTTGAACGACACATGCAGCCGTTTCGCAAGGTGGGGGTGGGCTATGGCCCCTGTGATCGCCCGCGGGTGGTGCGCCGGGTGCTCGAGCGTTTTCAGCCCCATGGCATCCTGCTGGCCGGCGGCCAGGCCCCGACGAATCTCCTGGAGGCGGCCGAGGTCCCGGTGATCGCGGTCAATACGGGTCCGCCCGCCCGGGCCGTGCCTCCGGTCGTGCGCCACTGGCCGGTCGATCCGGCCGGGGCGCAGGCGTGGCCGGAGGCCGCGTTCGAAGCCGCACTGGCGCCCGCCGACCCGCAGGCGCGATTTGTCGAGGCCCAGGCCGATGTGGTCCTGCGCGCATTGGTCGGAGGTAACGTGGAGCGCCTGTGGTGGTGGCACGGCACGTCGGAGCAATGGCCCGCCTGGCGCACGGCCTGGCAGGCCTCTGGCCGGGGGCAGAGCGATATCCTGCTGGCGAGCCTGCGCGGGGATGCGACCGAGGCCGGGCTGCCCGGCGCGGATCTGGCGGTCTCGGCCTGGGATCGTTCGACGTTGGCGCCAGGGACCATCCTGCATCTGGATGACCGACGCTGGTTTGCCGCTGCGGCCAGTGCCGCCCATGCGGTGCATCTCGCGGCCTCGGATCGCCAGGCCTTGTGGCAGGGCCTGGCCGGCGGGGCGGCGGTGAGCCTGGGCGAGGCCTCGGCGGCGGCGTTGCCCTGCCCGGTGCTGGGCGAACCCACCGCGGTACTGGAGGCCTGGCAGCGGTTGAGCGCGGACCCGGCCGCGCGGCGTCAGCAGGGGGATGCGGCGCGGCGGCGCTTCTGGGACGAGCGGCGCCAGGTGGATGCCAATTTCGATGCTGTTCTGCAGCAGGTCTGGGATTGGTAGTCATGGGGTCGTTTCAGGCGTGGCTGAGCGCCCGGTTGTGGGATCAGTGGAGCCAGCGCGGGCCGTTCGCCGCCGCGATGTTCCCGTTGTCGTTGGCCTACGCCGGGCTTGCCGAGTGGAATCGCCAGCGGCAGGAGCAGGCGCGGCGCGATATATCCATCCCGGCGCGCGCGGTGATCGTGGTGGGCAATCTGACCCTGGGCGGCAGCGGGAAGACACCGATGACGGTGTGGCTGGCCAAGCGCCTGCGCGCCGCTGGCTATCACCCCGGCATTGTCAGTCGCGGCTATGGCGGGCGTGGGGATGTGGCCGGGATCGCGGTGACGGCCGATTCCGATCCGGTGGTGGTGGGCGACGAGCCGTTGCTGATCGCCCGGCGCACGGGCGTCCCGGTGCAGGTGGACCGCGACCGGGTGCGCGGGGCGCGGGCGCTGACCGATCAGGGCGTGGATGTGGTGATCGCGGACGACGGCATGCAGCATCACCGCCTGCCGCGCGATATCACTATCCTGATGGTCGACGGGAGACGCCGCTTCGGCAATGGGCTTTGTCTGCCGGCGGGGCCGTTGCGGGAGCCGAAGCGGGCCCGGGAACGGGCCGATTTCGTGATCGTGACCGGTGGCGAGCCGGGTCCCGGCGAGATCCCGATGGAACTGGTCCCGTCCAGTCGGTTGCAGCGGGTGGACGGGGCGGAGGAGGCGCGCAAGCCCCACCGCTTTGCCCGGCGTGATGCCCACGCCATCGCCGGGATCGCGGATCCGGAGCGCTTCTTCCGCACCCTCGAAGAAGCGAAGATCGGTATCATTCGGCATCCGTTTCCGGATCACCATCGTTTCCTGCCGCATCAGATCCGCTTCGATGACGAGTTGCCGGTTCTGATGACAGAGAAGGATGCCGTAAAATGCCGGTCGTTTGCGCAGGATAATCACTGGTACTGGCCGATCGCGGCCCGGTTGCCAACCACTTTCGAGCCGGCGCTACTCGCGCGTCTGGAGACGGTCAGTCGGCTCAAACACCTGGGGTAATGCATGGACAAGCGTCTGCTCGATATTCTGGTCTGCCCGGTTACCAAGGGTCCGCTCAAGTACGATCGCGAGAATCAGGAGCTGATCTCCGTCTCCGCCGGTCTCGCCTATCCGATCCGGGACGACATCCCGGTGATGCTGGAGGACGAGGCGCGCAGTCTCTCCGAAGACGAGAAGGAACGCTGGCGCGAGGCCTGAGCATCCGCATGACGGGCTTCGTTGTGGTAATACCGGCACGCATGGCCTCCAGCCGTCTGCCGGACAAACCGCTGGCTGCGGTGGCCGGGCGCCCGCTGATTGCGCATGTGATCAGCCGTGCGCAGGAGAGCGCCGCCACCCGCGTGATCGTCGCCGCGGATGACGAACGCATCCTGGCGGTGGCGCGCCAGTGCGGCGTCGAGGCCTTCCTGACCGATCCCGCGCTCCCTTCCGGCACCGACCGCATCGCGGCTGTGGCCGCCGCCGAGGGCTGGGGCGACGAGTCCATCGTGGTCAACCTGCAGGGCGACGAACCGCTCACCCCGGGGGCGCTGCTGAATGACCTGGCGGCCCTGCTCGAACAGACCCCGCAAGCGGATATGGCCACCCTGGGCGTGCCGATCCGCTGCGCGGAGGATTTGGCCGACCCCAACCAGGTGAAGCTGGTGACCGACCGCAACGGCCGGGCCCTGTATTTCTCGCGCGCCCCGATCCCCTGGGACCGCGAGGCGCGCCGGGCGGGGCAGCGGCCCTCGGTCGACCATGCCATCCGGCACCTGGGGCTCTATGCCTACCGCGCCGGCTTCCTGCGGCGCATGAGTGCCGAGCCGCCCGCGCCGCTGGAGCAATTGGAGCAGCTGGAACAGCTACGCGCGCTGGACATGGGGGCCTGGATCCAGGTCGGTCGCCGGGCCGAGGCGCACCCGCCTGGCGTGGATACCCCCGAGGACCTGGACCGCGTGGACGCCTTTTTTTCGGGCACGGCCCGCGTGTAACGCGCAAGCGGACTTCTGACTAGCCCCATCCTTCGCGGGCCAGAGGGCCCCCTGAGCGCTTCCGAACCGCCGTTGGTTCGCCTGCAAGCAGGCTCCTATCGGGTCTGCCCTCGTAGGAGCCTGCTTGCAGGCGAAGGGCCCCCGCCAAAGAGCTTCGATCCTGACCAGGCTCGGTAGAATCGCGCGGACAGCCGCCTATTGGTTGTCGGGGTGGGTCGGGTCGAGGGCGGCCAGCAAGGCCTCGTGCTCCAGTCGCGCATCCTCGATCTCGTCGAGCACCCCATCCACGTCGGGGGTCTCTTCGCTGTGCACAAAGTGCCCCGTCAGGGGTGTTTCCGGCGTCAGGTCACCGTTGGCGAACAGGTCCCACATCTCGTGGGCGTACTGCGTCTCCAGCAGCGTGGGGTCCGCGCGGCCGAAGGTTGTGCGCATGTTGTTCACGTCCCGCTGCAGCATGCGGAATGCGCTGTTGTTGCCGGCGGCGTTGACGGCCTGGGGGAGGTCGATGATGACGGGTCCGTGCGCGTCCACCAGCACGTTGTACTCGGACAGGTCGCCATGGATCAGGCCGGCGCACAGCATGCGCTGGATCTGGCGGATCATGAATGCGAACCACTCGCGTGCTGTCTCGGGGTCCAGCTCGACTTCGTGCAGCTGGGGCGCGGTGTTGCCGTCGGCGTCCAGCACCAGTTCCATCAACAGGACGCGGTCGAATACGCCGTAGGGGACGGGCACTCGAACGCCCGCGTCGGCAAGGCGGTAGAGCGCCTCGACTTCCGCGTTCTTCCACTGCGTCTCCTCGACCTCGCGGCCGTGACGCCCACGTCTGGCCATGGCCCGCGCATCGCGGCTGCCGCGGACCTTGCGGCCTTCCTGATACTCGGCCAGTTTGTGGAAGCCGCGATGCTTGGCTTCCTTGTACGCCTTGGCACAGCGTGTCGCGCCCCCGCTGCGGACGAGGTAGATGTTGGCCTCCTTGCCGCTTTGCAGCTGCCCGAGGACGGTATCAATGACGCCGTCTTCGATCAGCGGCTGGAGGATCTTGGGGATTTTCATAAGCGCGTACGGGGTTGGCGAAACGAAAGACGCCGACCTGGGGGAACCCCGGAGGCCGGCGTCGTGCGTTCCAAAACGGGTGGGTCAGGGCAGAAAGATCTTGGGTTTGCGCTTCTCCGCCTTGGCGGTGCGTTTCTCCATCAGTGTCTTTTCGGCCTTCTTCTTGCTGTCGCGCTTACGATCCATGGTCTTCATGGGGTGGGTCCTCTGGGGCGCCGGACGGGTCATCCGGCTGATTGCGTGCCCGTTTCTGCTGGCGTTTTTCTTCCTGCTTGGCGGCTTTCTTCAGCTCGCGCTGGCGCTTTTCGTATTGGTAGTTCGGTTTGGCCATAGGGCAGCAGGGTCTCCATTGGGGTGTCGCCAGCGAGGCGGGGTCACGAAGCGTTGTCTCTCCACAATAGCACCGAAACATCGCCGTGGGGGCGACCGCCCGAAGAAGGGCAAGGAGGTGCCTGGCGTTTTCGTCCCCGTGCGGTTCAGGCGGGCGGGTGCAAGCCGGCTTGCAGGGCGCGGGCCAGGGCCTGGCCTTCGCGGATGGCCCGCTCCGGTGTGGAATGGTGCGGTTTGAGGGTCGCGATCAGGCGGTGTTCGAGCTCGGTCTCGGTCAGGATTGTGTTCGGGTCGATATAGCCGTTGTCGGTGAGCCATTCGGACAGCCGTTCGCGGGCACTGCTCTGGAAGCGCTTGACCGTACCGTTCTCCAGTTCGCGCAGGAGCTGTTCGCCGTTGCCGTTCAGCTGCTTCGCCAGGTCGGAGACGGCGTCGATGAAGGTCGCACTGACCGCCTCGGAGGCCTCCAGGGCCTCGCGGTCTACCGGACGGCCGCGACCCTGGCGCCAGGCGCGAGTCCAGGCGCGGGCGGCCTCACTACGGGCCTGCAGCGTCTGGCATTCCGGGGGTTCCAGCAGGGAGTCGGCGGGGCCTTGTAGCAGGGACTCCAGCGCGCCCAGGCGATCCACCCCCAGCTCCAGCAGACGCTGCAACAGTTCCAGACGGTCCCGCAGCAGGTGAAATAGATGGATACCGGCCGGATCCTGCCAGGGGTCGATCAGGGGAATGCCCCCAATCCGCTGCGCGTAGTCCTCGGGCGCGTCGCTGCCGGGGGCGGGTACCGCTTCGGTTTCCGGAAGGCTCAGCTGCTCGTGGCTACCCAACGCTTGCTGCCCCCAGCGGCGTGCGGCCAGGTCGATGATCTCGACGCTGGACTCCTGTGCCTGCCAGTAACGCGCGTCTTCGGGCTGGGCGGTCAGGTAGAAGACCTGTCGGCCGGCCTCGTGGGCCAGTGCCTGCAGGCTTTCGGCCACCGCCCGGAAACGGTCCGGGTCCGCCGTGCCCAGCGCCTCGTCGAGGATGAGCGGGAGCGCGCTGCGCCCGCGTTCGGCCTCCAGCGCAAAGGCGATGCGTACGGCGAGCAGAAGCTGCATCCGCGTCCCGCTGGAGAGTTCGCTGAGCGAGCGGGTGGCCCCGCTGGCGGTCTCGCGGGCGCTGAACCGGGCCGAGGCATGGGGCGAGAACTGAAGTTCGTAGTGATGCCGTGTGAAGCGCCGGAACCACTCGCGGGCCTGGCGCAGGGCGGCGGGCTGCACCGCCTGTTCGTGTTCCATCTCGACCTGGTCCAGCAGGAAGTTGCCGGCCGTGGCGAACAGGGCCTGGTCGAGGCGCTGGGTCAGGGCGTCGCGGGCGAGTTCGCGGCGGGCGCGGGCGGTTTCCAGCTGGCGTTCATGGCCGGCGCGGTCGATGGCCGCTTCGATGCGGGCGATCTCCTCGCTCAGCCGGTCGCGTTCCGCCGCCTGGTCGCGCAGGGTCTGAAGTTGCGATTCCAGGGGTTCCGCGGCATCGGCCTCGACCGCCTCCAGTAGGTCCGGGCGGTCCTCGAGGTGGCGGCGGCGTTCGCGTTCGCGTTCGCGCACATTACCGAGTTGCTCGCTTAGCTCCTGCCAGTCGGGCCACAGGCGCAGCCTTTCGCGCAGGGTCGACTCATCGTCATTCTCCAGGCCGGCCGCTGCGTACAGGGCGGCGATCTGCTCCCGCGTGCGGTTCGCGTCGGCTTGCAGGCGATCGAGTTCGCGCTGGGCGGCCTTCTCCTCCCGCTGCGCGGTGTCCCGCGTCTGCAGCCGGGCGGCGAGACGGTCCAGGTGCTGGGCCAGGGTATCCGCCGAAGGCTCGGAGTCCGGAGGGGCCACGGCATACTGGGTGAGAAAGGCCATGACGGGTGCCCGGGTCGCCTCCAGCTCGGCTGTCAGGCGTCCCTGCTCCGCCCGGGCCGTGTTCACGGCCTGGCGGGCCCGGTCATGGTTCGTGGTCAGGTGGATCCAGCGCTGCAGCGAGGCATCCATGCAGCCCGGGTCGAAGCCGACCTGCTCGGCAATGTCCTTCATGCGTTCCTGTTCCTGCTCGCGTGCGGCGCGCCGCTCTTGCAGTTCCCGTTCGAGTCGAGCGCGGCGCTCCGCCGTTCGCCGTGCGGCCTCCGCAGTTTCCAGTTCGCGCTCCAGGTGGGCCAGGCGCTCGCGGACCGCGTCGGCCTCCCATTCCGTGGGTAGCGCCAGACCGGTATCGCGGAAGCGTGCCTTCGCAGCCTCGCGGGGTATGTTGTCGGTCGCCGGGCGAGCGGCGATGTAGGCGCCCCAGGCGACCGGGAGCGCGAGTACGGCGAAGGCGGGGTGTACCAGCAACGTCGCTGTGCCAATGGCGCCGCCCGCCGCGAGCAGGGCGATCCCGGCGGCGACCCGGCGCAGGCCGGTCCAGGGGGTGGGGCGCGGGGACCCCAGCCAGTGCAGCAGCTCGTCGCGGCCGCGGCGCAGTGTGTCGGGGGTGGGCCGGGCGTCCTCTGTCGGAGGCAGAGAGGCGAGTTCGTCTTCCCGTTGCGCGATGCCGGCCTGCAGCCCACGCAGGGTCTCCAGGGACTGTTCCACCGAGTGGAGCGTGGCGGGGTCCAGGGCCGGAATCGCCTCTGGCGTGCCCCCCAGTTCTTCGGTTGCCTGGTGCCGTGTCGCCTGGGCCGCGTGCAGCTCCCTTGTCGTCTGCTCCAGCCCCCTCTCCAGCTCCAGCAGCCTGCGAACCACGGGGCGTTGATCGTCCACGCGATCGGCATCCAGCTCGGGATCCGCCAGTCCGGCTGCCTCGCGGCGCTGGCAAGCGTCCTCCAGGCGTTCGCGGGCCTGTTGTTGTTCGTGTTCCAGGCGTCGCAATTCGTCATGGAGTGGGGCGAGGCGTTGCAGTTCGTCGCCGCGGAGCCTGTCCAGACCGGGAGGCAAGGCCGCCACCCGGGTCTCCAGGTCTCGGTGTTCGCGTCGGGCCCCCAGCAGGTCCATGGCGCGTTCGTACTGATCGGCCTCGTGGGCAGCGCGCTGGGTCTGCTGGCGTTGCGCCTTCAGGTCGGTCAGGCGCTGTTCGTCGTGTTGCAGGCCGCGTTGCTGCTGACGGCGCTCGCGCAGTTCCTGTTCCGCAGCCGTCAGAGCCTGGGACTCGCTACGGGCGTGGGTCGTCTTCAGGGCCAACGCGGGATCGTCGCGCAGGGTGGGCAGGTCGTAGCCACCGGCCAGTTCGCGGGCTAGGCGCAGGCCGATCTCCTGCTCGGTGCCGTGGTCGGCGTTCAGCAGATCCTCGATGCGCAGGGTGTAGCAGTCGATGAAGCGATGATCCGGCAGTGGGGGCGCCTCGACGCGTTCGCCATTGCGGGACCAGGACAAGTCGGTCCCCAGCCGATGGGCCTGTAACGGGCCCTGGGCGTCGACGAAGGTCGCCTCGATGTGGACTCCTGTCTGGCGCAGTTCCTGGGCATACAGGGCGGCTCGCAAGGCGCGCACCAGGCTAGATTTTCCGGACGCGTTGGGCCCGATGGCCACGTTCACGCCTGGCCCCAGGGCATCCAGGCGGAACCCCGGATGGATGCCCGGCAGACGGACGATATCCAGTGAGTCCAGTCTCATGCGGCCCTCACGCTTCGCTCTCGCGCTGGAGCAGCAGCCGGTCAAGGGCGTGCAGGGCGGCCGCTTCCAGGTGGCGGGCGATCGCCTCGTCATCCGGGCCCTCCGGGGCGAGGGCGCGATAACGCGGGTCATGAATCACCTGGGCGAGCGGAGCCCGGGCCTTCTCCAGGAGTTCGCGGCGGGCCGCGTTGTCCGGGCCTTGCAGCAACTGGAGCTTGCGGGCCAGCAATGCGGCGGGATCGCTGCCCGCGGCGAGTTCCGTCAGGTCCAGGGCGGGCAGGGCCTCCAGGCGCCAGTCATGGACGAAATACAAACGGCCGCCGAGTTCCTGCGGGGTGGCGCGCGGGTCGTCGGCGTACAGGCTGCGCTCCAGCGCATGGCGTTGATCGCTGCGTCCGGTCAACCGCAGGCGGCAGCCGACGGCCGCAGGCCTGTGGCTCCAGGTCTCCAGCTCGGCATGGAGGGCTCCCAGTGCCTCGGTCACCCGGCGGTGGATATCGGCCGCTTGCTGCAGGCCATCCACGGCGATCTCGAGGGTATGCCAGTACAGCGGTGCCAATGGAATCTGCTCGATCGCGAGGTCGCCGCCCGGGGTGATCTCGAGACACCAGGGGCCATGGCGGCCGGGCTCGCCCGGATCCATGCCGCTCAGGGAGCCCAGATAGCCCATCGGTCGGGGCGCGGCGAGCGGATCGGGGCGGTGGATGTGGCCCAGTAGCCAGGCCTCGACCGGGGCGGCCTCCAGGTCGCTGCTGCGCACGGGGGCGTGCGGGCTGCGGGACTGGTCACGATCACAGTGCAGGAGCCCGACGGTGGGGCAGTCTGTGGGGGCGGGAAAATCGCCTTCCAGCGGACTGGTGGTTACGCGCGCTTCGGGGAACGACCAGCCCGCAATCCGTAGACGCTGATCATCGTGGCCGCGCAACTCGCGGGTTTCCCACTGCCCGCCGGCCCCCAGCAGCTCGAAGGCCGGCAGGGATTCGGCCAGTCGTGGCAGGACCCGGACGTCATGGTTGCCAGCGACGCCGAGTACCCGGATGCCCGCCTCGGTCAGGCGCTCGACACCCGCCCTCAGGTCGCGGTAGGCCTCGTAGAAGTCGTCCTCCTGTTCGACCACGTCGCCGGCCAGCAGCACCGCGTCGATGCCCTGTTCCACGGCGTAGTCGACGCTGCGGCGCCACGCAGCGGCCGGGCCGAGGTTTGCGATGCCGAGCGCCTCGTCCACTGCGGGCGGGATGCGCGACGGCTGTCGGCCCAGATGGATGTCGCCCACGCACAGGAGCTTCATGGACGCGGGGAGGGGGTCGGGATCATGGGCGCAGTTTGGAAGAATCGCGGACCAAAGCCAATCCCGGAGCATGGGATGGGCCCCTTCATCGGTTCTGCCCGCGTGGGAGCCTGCTTGCAGGCGAAGCCCCTGCCAGAGTCGGACGCGGGCAGGGGCTTCGCCTGCAAGCAGGCTCCCACGGGTGTGGTGGTGCGCAGGGTCAGGTGTCGATGCCGAGTTGCCGGGGCAGCTGGCCGAGGCGGCCGAGGGTCAGGCAGGGGCGGGGGTGACCGTGTTCCCAGGGGAGGGATTGCGGGTTGAACCAGGCGGCACGGAAGCCGGCCTGCAGCGCGCCCAGGACGTCCGCCGTGCTGTCGTCCCCGACGTGCAGGATGGCGTCGGGCTCCATCCCCGCATGCTTGCGGGCCTGATCGAAGATATGCGGATCGGGCTTGGCCGCACCCGCTTCGCCGGCGGCGACGGCGAAGCCGAAGTACTGCCCGAGGGGCGTGCGAAAGACATCCGCGTTACCGTTACTGATCGCGCCCAGGCGGAAGTGGCGTGCCAGGGTTGCCAGCACATTCTGGGCCTCGGGATAGGGCGTGACCTCGTTGCGCGCCTCCCAGAACACCTGGAAGCCTTCACCCGACAGACGCTCCGGGCAGCAGCCACAGGTTTCGGCCAGTTCGCGCAGCCAGCGCTTGCGCAGGCGGGTCAGGTCGTGGCGCTCGTGGTCGGGGGCCGCGCGCATGAAGGCCGTGCGTGCCTGGATCAGGGCATCGGGACCGAAGCGCTCGCACACCTCGGGCGCCTGTTCACGAAGCCAGGCATAGAAGCGTGCCTCGGCGTGATGGATGACCGGCATCACCGGCCACAGCGTGTCGTCGAGGTCGAAGGTCAGGCAGCGGATACCGCCGGGTTCGAACGCTTGAGGTCGAAAAGGCGCGGGACGGGGTGTGTGGTTCATCCGTACAAGGGTAGCGTGGAACTGCGACGGCGCGACCATTCGGATAACACCTTTGGGGGTACTCACGGCGTTCGGCCGTCGGAGTGGACTGCTACGCTGGGAAGGAAGCGACGAGGAGGTCTTCGACATGCAAACAACCAACGATTCCGGTGTCTGGCCGCGTTACAGCCGGGGCCAGCGGGTGGTGCACTGGCTGGTGGCGGTATTGGTGCTGGGCGCGTTGAGTCTCGGCGGGACGATTGGCTGGTTCGGTTTCGAGGGGTTGCAGGCGCGCTTCGGCGAGGATGCGACCAACACCATTTACACCTGGCACAAGAGCTTCGGGGTGCTGATTCTGGCACTGATGCTGGTGCGCATCGGGCTGCGGCTGCGTCATGGCAAGCCGCCCTACGCGGTGGCACTCGCCCGTTGGCAGCGGATTGGCTCGGAGGTGGTGCACGGGCTGCTCTATGTCCTGCTGATCGTGATGCCGGTGATCGGGTGGTGGGCGACCGCGGCCGGGGGCTATCCGGTCCAGCTGGGGCCGTTGATCCTGCCGGGCTTGTTCCCGGAAAACGAAGCCCTTTCGGAGATCCTGTTCGGCTGGCACCAGGCGCTGGGGGTGGCCATCCTGATCCTGGCGCTCGGCCATATTGCGGTGGCGCTGTTCCACTGGCGCGTGCGTCGGGATGGCGTGATGCAGCGAATGACCTTCGGTTCGGCTCGGCGCTGATTCCGGGGCGCCGATGCTGCGATTGCTGCTGACCCTTGTTGCGCTGAATGTGGTGCTGCTGGGTCTGGAAATCCCGCGCTACGCGGGACTCGCACCGTACTGGTTGGCCTGGGAGGCCGTGCTGCTGGTGGGCCTGTTCGCGCTTCTGCCGGCGGGCCGGCTGGCGCGGGGGTTGGCGTGGCTGGCGGGCGGGCTCCTGCTGGCGCTGGTGGTGCTGGCGTTGTTCGATGCCCTGACCCGGGCCAGCCTGACCCGGCCGCTCAACCTGATCCAGGACTGGATACTGCTGGATGCGGTGTACCAGTTGGTGACCGGGAATCTCGGTACGCTGGCCACGGTGTTGCTGGCCATCGTCCTGATCGCCGGGCTGGTCGTGGTGATCTGGGGAGCGGCTCGGGGGCTGTATGCGCTGGGCAGCCGTGCCGCAGGCGCGCGGCGGGTGCCGCTGCCCCTTGCCGTTGGGCTGCTGGCGCTTGGCCTGGTGGGTACGGCCGCCGGCATGCGCGACGTGGCGCCCGCCGGAACGGTCGCGCCGGCGGCTGGGATGGTGCAGCAGCAGATCGCGGCGGGGCAGGCCGCCATCGCGGAGAACCGGGCCTTTCGTGCGCGGCTGCAGCAAAGCCGTGAGCAGGCCGGGGCACAACCGCTGCCGGGACTTGCCGGGGTCGACGTGATTCTGGGCCTGGTGGAGTCCTATGGCGTATCCGCCGTTTTCGACGAGCGCTATGCGCCCGTGATCGTGCCGGGACTCGAGTCGATCGGCGACGATCTCGACGCCGCGGGCCTGCACGTGGTGACCGGCGTGCTGGAGGCGCCGATCGCCGGCGGGCAATCCTGGCTGGCGCAGGCCTCGCTGCTGTCGGGCCTGCAGGTCCGCTACGCCGGGCACTACGACGCGTTGCAGGCCGAGCCACGCGATACCCTAGTGCAGGATTTCCAGACGACCGGGCACCGCACGGCCATGCTCGCGCCGGCGATCCAGCTTGACTGGCCGGAGGGCCGGTGGTTCGGCTGGGACCGGATCGTGGACAAGTACGACTTCGACTACGCTGGGCCGCCGTTTTTCTGGGTCACGATGCCGGACCAATACACTTGGTCGTTCTTCGAGCGCGAGGTGCGCGCGACGTCGGAAGACGCGGTGTTCGCGATGCTGGGGCTGGTCAGTTCGCATGCGCCCTGGACGCCGATCCTGCCGGTGCTGGAGGACTGGGATGCGATCGGGGATGGCGCGATCTTTGACCAGTGGGCCGACCAGGGGCCCGCGCCGGAGACGCTGTGGCGGGACTTTGGTCGCGTGCGCGAGTACTACGCGGAGTCGGTGCGCTACTCGCTGGAGGTGACCGGGGCCTACGCCGCCCGGTTTGCCGATGAGGAAACGCTGTTTTTCATGCTGGGCGATCACCCGGCGGCCGCGCTGATTACCGGTCAGGACGCCAGCTGGGCGGTACCGGTCCACGTGATCTCGGGCGATCCGGAATTACTGGAGCCGTTCCGGGCGCGCGGCTTCGTGCCGGGGATGCTGCCGCCTTCGGAGCGGGCGGAACATGGCTTTGACGCCCTGCGTGGCTGGCTGCGCGATGCATTTGGCGGGGCGCCCGGAAAGGACTGATCGAGTGACGACTGTCGCGGTTTCTCGAGCCGAATGGCCGGGCCTGGTTAATCGTCTGGTGTTTACGGTGGCGTCGGTCCGCCGCCTGCCACGCGCTCTCTCGCGAGCGCACCGCGAGGTACTTCTTTGCTCGTGCAAAGAAGTACCCAAGAAACACGCCCGACTGCCGCGACCCCGGCCCGCTGCGCGGGCCGGGGTTTCCCTCGCTCCGAGGCTTTTCGCGGGCGGCGCTGAACTCGCTGCGCCTGCGGCTGCGCTCAGACATCCAGCGCCCCGTGTCTATTTAGAATCGTCCCGCGAAAAGCCTCTCCACTCGGCGCGACGACAACGGGGAGGCAGGTCCAAAAAACGGCTATCCCGGCGCTATGACCAATGGATGATGGCTAGGTGTTCATACATCTTCGGCACGCTCGGCCTTTGGCCATGGCGTGCCGCACCCGCGAAGCGGGTGCCGGGGGGCGTAGGATGTGATGAGCGCAGCGAATCGCATCAGGGTTTCGCACGGCGCGGGAAACAGTGCGTTTCGCTACGCTCAACCGCACCCTACGGGGTGCGGGCTGGTTACTGGTGTCTGGATACCACCTGTTTTGACCTTCTCCTCCCGTATGGAGCCCCTCGCGGAGGGCGTGATGGGCCGGGAGAAGGCGCTGGATGTCTGAGCGAAGCGCAGCGTAGCGAGTTCAGCGCCGCCGGCCCAGCGCGTCCGGAGCGAGGTTCCCGGGCGAAATCCGGGTGCCCTTCTTTGGGTCCTTTCTTGGACAAGCAAGAAAGGACCTCGCGGCGCGCTCGCGAGAGAGCGCCTGGCAGGCGGCCAGACGAAGGCACCGTAAACACCTAGCGCCGAACCATGGCCAGCCAGCAACCGGCAGGCGTCGGACCCGAGCCACCGTAAACACCAGCGACGAACCGGGGCCAGCCCGGGCCTGATGGCAGTAAGCAGGGGCCGGGTGCCGGTGGGTCTAGAAGTTTTCGGTGGAGGTGAACAGGCCGACGCGGAGGTCGTGGGCTTCGTAGATCGGGCGGCCGTCGACCTTGACGATGCCGTCGCCGATGCCGAGGACCAGCTTGCGCGAGATCACCCGTTTCATGTCGATGTGGTAGGTGACCTTCTTCGCGGTGGGCAGGACCTGGCCGGTGAACTTGACCTCGCCCACGCCCAGGGCGCGGCCGCGTCCCGGGTTGCCGAGCCAGGCCAGGTAGAAGCCGACCAGCTGCCACATCGCGTCGAGGCCGAGGCAGCCGGGCATGACCGGGTCACCCGGGAAGTGGCAGGCGAAGAACCAGAGGTCGGGGTTGATATCCAGTTCGGCGATCATCTCGCCCTTGCCGTACTGGCCGCCGTCGCTGTTGATCTCCAGGACGCGGTCCATCATCAGCATGTTGGGGACCGGCAACTGGGCGTTGCCGGGGCCGAACATGTCGCCGTAGCCGCAGGCCAGGAGTTCGTCGCGATCGTACTGATTCTTCTGCATGGGAGCGCCGCTCGGGGAAAAGGCCGGTATTGGACCGAAACCCGCGCGCAAAAGCAATTGCGGCGGGCGTGGTGGCGCTGACGGGCCGGTCGTCAGGCGTCGGATGGATACCGTAGCAGGTCCGCGAGGGTGAAGAAGCGATCGCCGCGCAGGTAGCCGGCCTGGATATCGGCGGTCAGGGCCGTCGGGCGCCCCTTGCTGTCGCGTTCGGCGACCCAGGGCGCGGGCACGGTATCCAGGATGTGCGTGCAGGCCAGGCGCCCGTCATCCAGATGGCTGGCATGGACCGCGCCGGTGCGGCGGTCGCGGAAGGCCGGGAGCCAGCCGGCGGTGAACCCGGCATCCAGCCAGGCGGGGTTCTCGGTGCGGGCCGGGGCGGGTGCCGGCAGGAGGTCGAGGCTGAGCATCGCGAAGTCTCCGGGGATTTAATCCGGATATCGGCGCGGGCACCGCAAACTTGAGTACGGATCCTTCCGTGCGCCGGCAGGCGCGGAGGCGTTGCGACATAATCGGAGCGCGAAGGCGGAGGTCCGAGTTGCGCTGTAGGGTGCGGGCACCGACCATGCCGTAAAACAATAAGCAAGGGGTCGTCGTGGCGGTCACTGTAATGCTGTGGGTAGTGGGGGTTGTTGTCGCGATTATCGTGCTCGATCTGGCGCGACGGCCGCTGCGGCGATTGCTGGTGGGCCTGACGGGTGGGATTACGCGCCTGGTCTGTGCCCTGCGGCGCCAGGTGTTGCATCTGCGCGATGCGGCTCAGCGCTGGCACCAGGCGCATCTGGCGAGGCTGGAGGCGGAGCGCGTCCATGTCGCGGTGCATGCCCTGGAGCGACGCTACGCTCGGCTGGTGGGCCATGATCTGGCCGAGATCCCCGATCTGCGCCAGCAGGTCCACGAGACGCTGCGCCAGCTGGAGGACGCCTACGCCCGCGACGAGGGGCGCTTGTCCGCCGAACCGGGCTGGGTCAGCCGGCTGGAGGCGCTGGTGAGCACGCCCGTCGGCGAGAGCCCGCAGGGGCAGCGTCTGGCGCAGGACATGCAGGAGACGGTGCTGCGCATCGCTCGCCTGGGTATGGAGGAGCACCGCCAGATGTCCCGTGGCCTGTTGTCGGCGCGCCGCCGCATGGAGGCCCCGTTGCACGAGCTGACCGGGCGCCTGGAGCAAGTTCACCGGCGACTGGCGGACCTGCAGCGTCAGGGCGAACGTCTCGACAACGGTCTGACTCGTTGCGAGAGCCGCGACCATCCGGCGCACCGACAGTGGCCGGCGTATGCCCAGGCGGGTAGCCAGTGGTTGCTGGGCGCAGCGGGACTGGCGCTGACGGCTGTGGCAGTGATCGTGTACCAGCGCCTGTTCGACCCGGCCCTGGGCTCGCAATTTCCGGCGTCCATGGAGGCCGGCGGCGTGGCCTTTCCGGATCTGGTGGTCGTGATCCTGTTGGGCGCGGCCGCGGTCTGTGGCTGGCTGCTGGCGGAGGCCCGCGGTGTCTCGCGGCTCTTGCCACAATCCCTGATGGACGGCAGCGAGGGCGTGCGCCGCGCCCTGGTGGTGGTGGCTGCGGTGGCATTGGCCGCACTGGCGCTGGTCTCCGGGTTTGGCGGTTTCCACCTGGAGTGGGTGGCTTATCGCCAGGAAATGGTCGATACCCTGCTGGCAGGGGACGAGGCACCCCCGGTGACGCTGGATCTGTTCGAACAGTCGGTGGGGGCGATCCTGGGGCTGGTAATCCCGCTGATCGTGGCGCTGGCACCGATCTGGCTGGTGGGCGTCCTGCAGGCGACCCGAGTGATGCTGGGTGGGCTTCTGAGCTTGCTGCTCGCCGTGCTGGCCGGGGTCCTGTATCTGCTGGCGGTGACGGCGGCGCAGATGCGCCGGCTGGCGCCGATGGCGTTTGACCTGCTCACGTTTCCGTCGCGGGTGGTGCGCGAGCAGTTCTTGTAAGGCTCGCGGTAACCGTTATGTGAACTCGATCAACCCCTGGCGCGGCCTGGCACGCGCTGTGCGGATACCGCTGTAGAATGCAGCGCCGTTGATCCCTGACGAATCAAGAGATGGCAGAAGACATGACGACGAATGGGTGGCCGATGCGGGTGATGGTGCTGGTTCTGGGCGGATTGCTGATGGTGGCCTGGAGCGGCGCCGCCGCTCAGCAGACCCGGTATATCAGCGAGGAGCTGGAGGTTGGCGTGCGTGGCGGTCCGTCGAACCAGAACCGGATCGTCAGCGCAGTACGTGCCGGACAGCCAGTGGCCGTGATGGAGCAGTCCGGTGACGGCTGGAGCCGGGTGCGCCTGCCCAGCGGCAACGAGGCCTGGATCCTGACCCGCTACCTGCAGGACGAGCCGCATTCGCGCGAGCGCCTGGCCGAAGTCGAGGCCGAGCTGGCCGAGATCCGCTCCGGGGCAGATGACCAGGAGGGCCGGATCGCGGAACTGCTGGATCGGCGCAATGCGTTGACCGCGGAACGTGACGAACTGCAGGCACAGCTCGCTGAGATGGAAACCGAGCTGGAAGAGTTGCGTGATATCGCCTCGCGGCCGCAGGAAATCCAGCGCGAGAATCGCCGCCTGGAAGAGAACCTGATCGATGCCCGCGACTCCGCCGACGAGTATCGCCGTCAGGTCGAGGTGATGCAGGCGGACAGTCAGCGCAAGTGGTTCATGACTGGGGCATTGGTCACGGTTGGTTCGGTGATTCTCGGGATCGTGCTTACGCGGATTCCCGCCCGTCGCCGTCGCAGCGAATGGAGCTGATACCGGGGTCTTGATCGGCGCTTTCCTGAGACCGGTTCTTCTCGTCTGAATCGGTCGCTGTCAGCGTGTCTTTCGGGGCTTGCGCGAGGAACGTCACGTTTCTTGCGCGGCCTCGGCCGAGTCGGTAGGCTTCCGCGACCGATTTGACCCTGGTGTGCCTTGAGCGGCTCGCCCCGTCAGGATCGGATGGACCCTCACATGCGCGGTCGCGGCCGCGTGCCTTGGCCCGGAACTGAAAGGACTGAGCTGACCGGATGCTGTACGCAATTCTGTCAACGTTCCTGGTGGCGGCGTTTGCGCCCACGATCCACCGCCTGACCGGCCGCACCAGTGGCTGGGTGCTGGGCTTGTTGCCGGCCGGGCTGTTCGTCTATTTCCTGAGCTTCCTGCCGGCGGTTTCCAGCGGCGAATCCATCGTGCTGGCCTGGCCTTGGCTGCCGGGGCTGGATATCCAGCTCTCGTTCCTGGTGGACGGCCTGTCACTGCTGTTTGCGCTACTGATCTCGGGTATCGGTTTCTTCATCGTCACCTACGCCGGGCGCTACCTCGAGAAGGATCGCGATCTCGGGCGCTTCTACGTGATTCTGCTGGCCTTCATGGGGTCCATGCTCGGGCTGGTGCTGGCGGATAACCTGATCGCGATGTTCGTGTTCTGGGAGCTGACCAGTATCACGTCCTACTTGCTGATCGGCTACAACCACGAGAACGCAGACGCCCGCAAGTACGCGCTCCAGGGTCTGTTCGTAACCGTCGGCGGCGGTCTGGCAATGCTCGCCGGCATCATCATGCTGGCGATGGCCGGCGGCTCCTACGAGATCTCCGAGATCCTCTCCAACGGCGATGTGGTGCGCGAGCATGCGCTGTATCTGCCGCTGTTGTTCCTGATCCTGCTCGGGGCCTTCACGAAGTCGGCACAGGTCCCGTTCCATTTCTGGCTGCCGCGCGCGATGGCGGCGCCCACGCCGGTCTCCGCCTACCTGCACTCGGCCACCATGGTAAAGGCCGGCATCTACCTGCTGGCGCGCCTGAATCCCTCGCTGGGTGGCACGGATGTCTGGTTCACCACGCTGGTGTTGGTCGGCTCGGTGACCATGTTCACCGGCGTGTTCCTGGCCTACCGCTCCACGGGCGTGAAAAAGGTGCTGGCGTATTCCACGGTGATGGCGCTGGGCACCCTGACCATGTTGATCGGCATTGGCACCGAGACCGCGTTGATGGCGGCGATGGCCTTCCTGCTGGCGCATTCCCTGTACAAGGGCGCGCTGTTCATGGTCGCGGGCATCCTGGATCACGAGGCCGGGGCCAAGGACTTCCTGCAGACCGGCGGACTGCGCAGCGCGCTGCCGGTGACGGCGGCATTCACGATCCTCGCGGCGCTGTCGCTGGGGGGCGTGATCCCGCTGTTCGGCTTTGTCGCCAAGGAGCTGATGCTGGAGTCGGTGCTTGGGGCCCCGGGGCTGGTCGGCATCCTGACCCTGCTGGCGGTGCTGACCGCGATCCTCGGGGTGGCGGTCGCCGCGATTGTCGGCATCCGGCCGTGGTTCGGGCCGAAGACGGACACGCCCAAGACCCCGCAGCATGACGCCCCGGTGGCCATGCTGGCCGGCCCCGCGGTGCTCGCGAGCCTGGGCCTGATCTTCGGCCTGGGGCCGGGGCTGGCCGACGAGGGCCTGATCAACGCGGCGGCGGCCAGCGTGCAGGGTGCGCCGGTGGACGGCTATCTGTCGCTGTGGCACGGCCTGAATTGGCCGCTGGCGATCTCCGCCTTCAGCCTGGTGGCCGGTGGGGTTCTCTACTGGCGCTGGGAACAGGCGCGCCGCGCGCTGGCCTGGGTCGATCGCGTCGCCGAATACGGCCCGGAGAAGGGCTATTTCAAGATGATGGACGGCCTGGTGTGGCTGTCCGAATGGCAGACCCGAGTGCTGCAGAACGGCTATCTGCGCTATTACGTGATCGTGATCGTCGTGGCGACCGCGGGTCTGGTCGGGGTCACCGCCCAGCTGTTCGAGGTCGGCGTAGGCTCGCTGAATCTCGAGCGCCTGAAGGTCCACGAGATCGCCATTCTGGCGGTCCTGGTGGCCTCCACGCTGTTCGCGGTGCTGACCCGCTCACGACTGGGCGCAGTGGCGGCCCTGGGCTCGCTGGGCTTCACCGTGGCGCTGGT
Source organism: Thioalkalivibrio sp. AKL9 (assembly GCF_000377825.1). Lineage (NCBI taxonomy): Bacteria > Pseudomonadati > Pseudomonadota > Gammaproteobacteria > Chromatiales > Ectothiorhodospiraceae > Thioalkalivibrio > Thioalkalivibrio sp. AKL9. Next base: position 109,488 of record NZ_KB905109.1, read on the forward strand.
CTACGTGCTCTACAGCGCGGCGGACGTCGGCATCACCCAGGTGCTGGTCGAGACCCTGACCGTGATCCTTCTGGTGCTGGTCCTGTTCCGACTGCCGGGCTTCCTGAATCTGTCGTCCACCGCGCTGCGCCTGCGTGACGCCGGGATCGCGCTGGTGATGGGCGGCATGATCACGCTGCTGATCCTGAGCACCGTGGATGCGCGGCTGTTCGACTCCATCTCGCAGTACTTCATCGACGAGTCGGTGCCGTCCGGTTACGGCCGCAACATCGTTAACGTGGTGCTGGTGGACTTCCGTGCACTGGATACCCTGGGCGAGATCTTCGTGCTGGCGCTGGCGGCGATCGGGGTGTACGCGATGCTTCGTTTCCGCGCGGAGGACCGCCGATGAACATGCACTCCCTGATCCTGCGCACCGCGGGACATTTCCTGCTGCCGCTCCTGCTGCTGTTTTCCGTGTTCCTCCTGTTGCGCGGGCACGACGAGCCGGGCGGCGGTTTCATTGGTGGACTGGTCGCGGCGGCGGCGATCCTGCTGTACCTGTTTTCGATGGATACCGAGTCGGCACGCAAGGTGCTGCGGGTGGACCCTCGGGATCTTCTGGGTGCCGGCATGGTGCTGGCGGTGATCAGTGCCATTCCCGGCGTGTTTCGCGGGCAGGCCTTCTTTACCGCCCAGTGGTGGGAGTTCACTGCGCCGATCTTCGGCGAGATGAAGCTCTCGACCGTGCTGATCTTCGATATCGGGGTGTACCTGGTGGTCATCGGCTCGGTGCTGACCATCATGCTCAACCTCGCGGAGGCGGAGGACTAATGGAAGTCGTCATGGCCTTCGTGGTCGGCGGTCTCTATGCCGCGGCCATCTACATGATGCTGCGCCGCTCGATCGTGAAGCTGGTGATCGGCCTGGTGCTGCTGTCGAATGCCGCCAACCTGCTGATCTTTACCGTCGCCGGCATGACATCGGGCGCGCCGCCACTGATCTCCCCCGGGGACACGGTGCCCGAGGGGGTCGCGGCCGATCCCCTGGCGCAGGCCGTGGTGCTGACGGCGATCGTGATCGGTTTCGGGGTGCTGGCGTTCGCCGTGGTACTGATCCACCGCGCCTACGAAGTGGTGCAGGCCGATGACATGGACCAGATGAAGGACACCGATCGATGATGATGTCCGTGGCCCTCCCGATCATCGTGCCGCTGCTGGTCGGTGCGTTGTCGGTGATGTTGTGGCGTTCGCACTTCGCGCAGCGGGCCCTCGGTGTGCTCGGCACCGGGCTGATGCTGGCCGTCAGCGTGTGGCTGCTGGCGGATACCTGGGAGCACGGGCACGTGGTGATGGAGATGGGCTCCTGGCCCGCGCCATTCGGTATCGTGCTGGTGTCCGACATGCTGGCGGCGATCATGGTGGTGCTGACCGGTATCATCGGCTTCGCCACGGCGATCTATTCGCTCTCCGGCATTGGCAGGATGTCGGAAAAGTTCGGCTACTACCCGTTGCTGCACCTGCTTCTGGCCGGCGTGAACGGCGCCTTCCTGACCGGCGATATCTTCAACCTCTACGTGTGGTTCGAGGTGATGCTGGTCGCCTCCTTCGCGCTGCTGATCCTGGGTGGCGAACGCGCGCAGATGGAAGGGGCGATCAAGTACGTCACCCTGAACCTGCTGTCGTCGATGATCTTCCTGACCGCGATCGGCCTGACCTACGGGCTGACCGGCACCCTGAACATGGCGGATATCGCCGACAAGCTGTCCACCGTCGAGGACACCGGTCTGGTGACCGTAATCGCGATGCTGTACCTGGTCGCGTTCGGGGTGAAGGCCGCGGCGTTCCCGTTCTTCTTCTGGCTGCCGGCGTCCTACCACACGCCGAAGGTGGCGGTCTCGGCGCTGTTCGCGGCGTTGCTGACCAAGGTCGGGGTCTACGCGCTGTACCGCGTGTTCACGCTGATCTTCAATCAGGAAGTCGACTACACCCACGAGATCCTGCTGTGGGTCGCAGCGGCGACCATGCTGACCGGCGTGCTCGGGGCGGCCGCGCACTACGAATTCCGGCGCATCCTGTCGTTCCACATCATCAGCCAGATCGGCTACATGATCATGGGTCTGGCGCTGTTCACGCCGCTGGCCCTGGTGGGCGGGGTGTTCTACATCATGCATCACATCATCGTGAAGGCGAATCTGTTCCTGATCAGCGGGATCACGTTCGTGATGAAGGGCACCCACGAGCTGAAGCTGATGGGCGGGATCTACCGTACGCATCCAATGCTGGGGGTGCTGTTTCTGATTCCGGCCTTGTCGCTGGCAGGGCTGCCGCCGCTGTCGGGTTTCTTTGCCAAGTTCATCATCATCCGCGCGGGCATCGAGGCCGAGGCCTACTGGGTGGTGGCGGTCGCGCTGGTGGTGGGTCTGCTGACGCTGTACTCGATGATCAAGATCTGGGCCGAGGTGTTCTGGAAGGCGCAGCCGGAAGGGGTCGAGGGCGAGACGCTTGACGTCACTTCCGGCCCGATGATCTGGATGTGGGTCCCGGTGATCATGCTGGCGCTGATGACCGTGGCCATCGGCCTGTACGGCGAGCCGATCTACCAGATGGCTTTGATGTCGGCCGAGCAGTTGCTGGATCCGTCGCAGTATATCGAGGCGGTACTCGGGGAGGCCCGCCAATGATCGCGCTGACGTGGAACATCGCGCTGGCCCTGATCTGGGTCTTTCTAACCGGGACTTTTACCACCGGCAATCTGCTGGTCGGATTTTTCCTGGGCTACGTGCTGCTGGCCTTTGCCCTGCGTGACAAGCCGGGGTTTGCCAGCTACGCGCGGCGCGTGCCGCGCTTCATCGGGTTTATCGGCTTCTTCCTTTGGGAGCTGTTTATGTCGAACCTGAAGGTGGCCTACGATGTGATGACACCGACCCACCACATGGTGCCGGGTGTGATTGCCTTTCCGCTGGATGCCAAGACCGATGGCGAGATCACGATTGTCGCCAACCTGATCTCGCTGACGCCGGGGACGCTGAGCCTGGACGTCTCCACCGACAAGAAGGTGCTGTACATCCACGTGATGTACCTCGAGGACCGGGATGCGGTGATCCGCTCGATCAAGTACCTGGAACACCGCGCGCTGGAGGTCCTGCGCTAGTGGGCCATGCGGTTAATAAGGTAACGCTCAGAGCCACTGTGCTGGCGCGAATCAAGGCGCGTTTCGCAGGGAATGGCAGCGTCCTTGCCAAGAAACGCAACGCCGAGTCGCGCCAGCACAGTGGCTCCCGAAGGGCCGTCGCACAAGCGCCGTGGTCTGCGTTCCGCTCGCTTGAATGGGCGAAGGCCAGTCCTGCGCTTGCGCGCCTTGCCCACAACGCTTGTGCGACGGCTGAGCGTTACCTTATTAACCGCATGGCCCACTAGGCGCGGGGAGGTCCGATGTTCGATATCGCCATTATTGCTTCCAATGCGTTGCTGAGCCTGGCCCTGGTGCTGGGGTTCTGGCGGCTGTACCTGGGGCCGACGCTGCCGGATCGCGTGGTGGCACTGGAGCTGATTGCGTCGCTGACCATCGGTTTCATCGCGGTCTACGTGATCTCCAGTGGCCGCACCCCGTTCATCGACGTGGCCATGGTGTTGGCGTTGACCGCGTTCCTTGCCGCAGTGGGCTTTGCCCGTTACCTGGAGAAAGGGGGGCATCGGGACGATGACTGAGTTCTTGACGGGGTTGTTCCTGGTCGTCGGGGCCGCGTTCATGGTGGTTGCGGCGCTGGGTCTGGTGCGCATGCCCGACCTGCCGATGCGCCTGCATGCCACCACCAAGGCCGGTGTGCTGGGGGCGGGTCTGATGATGGTCGGCGTGGCGGTCTACTTTGGCGACGGCGGGGTCACCACCCGTGCGGTGGCGGTGATTGGCTTCCTGCTGCTCACCGCACCGGTGGCCGCGCACGCGATCGGGCGCGCCGGCTACTTTGTCGGGGTGCCGCTGTGGGAGCACAGCAAGACCGACGAGCTGAAGGGCCGCTACGACGAGAAGAATCACACCCTGGCCTCGCCCCCGGAGATGCAGGACGCGAAGCAGGACGACGACGTCCCGCGCGCGTGAGCCCGCCGGCGCTCGTGCGCGGATAGCCGATCATCCGGGTAGGGGACATGACGGCGCGCCAGACACGAAAAAGCCGGGGCGCAAGGCCCCGGCCATGGGTACAGTCGTCGGAGAGACGATCGTGCCTGAATAGCGGCCCTCAGGCCGCGTGGGTTTCCTTCGCCTCGCGGGCGGCCCTCGCCTGTTCCGGATCGTAGGCTGCGCCGGACCAGAGCATCTCGTAGGCGATCTCCTCGTTTCCGTTCTCGCACAGTTCCAGTACCTGCTGAAACAGGGGCTGGAAGGTCTCGCTCTGGTGCGACGCTTCGTGTTCGTCGAAGCTATTCCAGAAGGTGATGATGAGGGCTTCCTTGTCTTTCATCGGGCTCTCGACCGCCTGGCCGATGGTGGAGCCTTCATTGGAGACGGAGCCGGAGTTCAGCGCGACAAAGCCGCCGACGAAGCCGGTATCCGAGTGATAGGTCTTTACGTTCTCGCACAGGACGGCGACACGTTCCTGCAGATCGTCGATGGTGTATTCCGGCTTGAGGATCACGCGGTTGATGGTGACGACACCGTCGGCCGGGAAGTTGTTGATCAGTTGGCTCATGACGTTCTCCTGTTGCAGGGGAAGTGTGCCCGAAGGCACGGGTTGCTCGTTAAGTTAGTAAGCAACTTCTAATTGAAGTTCCCGAGTAAACTACTCAGGAATAGGCGAGACCCCAAAATCACCCAGAAATTGGAGGGCCCGATCCAGCGCGCCCCTGGCGGCGGGAGGGCTTTTCCGCGGCTAGATGCGGGTCATCACCGGACTTGCGTGCGATCCCTGGGTCATCTATCGTTCATTCCAATGAATATTGGAGCGAACGCCGTGTCCGGACGTGAACTCAAGGATTTGCTTTACGAACAGGTGGCCCGCATCGCCCGGGCCGCGGCCAGCCCGAAGCGCCTGGAGTTGATCGAGGTGCTAGTTCAGGGCGAAAAGAGCGTCGAGCAGCTTGCGGCCGATGCAGAACTGAGCGTGAAGCTGACCAGCGCCCACCTGAAGGAGCTGCGTCAGGCACGGCTGGTCGAGGCCCGGCGCGAAGGGCGTCATATGTTCTATCGCCTGGTGGATCAGCATGTCGCCGATTTCTGGGTAATGCTGCGTACCCTCGCGGAGGAGCGCCTGCTCGAGTTGCAGGCCGCGACCCGCGAAATGGCCGAGGGTCCTGGCGAGCTGGCCCCGATGGCCGGCCCCGAACTGCTGGAACAGGCTCGTCGGGGCGATCTCATCGTTCTCGATGTCCGTCCCGGGATGGAATACGCGAACGCCCATCTGCCGTATGCCCGATCCATCCCGATCAGCGAGCTGCGCAATCGGCTCGGCGAGCTCCCGACCGACCGACCGGTGGTGGCTTATTGCCGCGGTCCCTACTGTCTGATGGCCAGCGAGGCTGTAGAGATCCTGGCCGCGCACGGGTTCCAGGCGACCCGGTTCGAGGATGGCGTCGCCGAATGGCGCTATCACGGTCTGCCATTGGCAACTGTGAGCAACGAGGACAAGGAGAACGCCACATGACGGACCATCACAAGGCCGCGGAGGCCTATGCCCACCTGACGCACGGGATCCGGGAGAACCTCGGGCAGTTCGGTCAGCAGCTGATCCAGGTTTTCTTCGTCGGCCTGACGATCGGGATGATGCGCACGGTCGTGCCGGCCCTGGCGGAGAGCGAATTCGGCGTGGCCGAGGGCTCGTTCATGCTGCTGACCGCGTTTGTGGTCGCCTTTGGCGTGGTGAAGGGGGCGCTCAATTTTGTTGCCGGTCGCCTGTCCGAACGGCTGGGCCGCAAGACCGTCCTGATGCTGGGCTGGGTGGCGGCGATCCCGATCCCGTTCATGATCCTCTACGCGCCGTCCTGGAGCTGGATCGTGGCCGCGACCGTGCTGCTGGGCGTGAACCAGGGCCTGGCCTGGTCGATGACCCAGACGGCCAAGATGGACATCACCCGTGCCGATGAACGCGGTTTCACCATGGGGATGAACGAGTTCTCCGGCTATGTCGGGGTCGCAGTGGCGGGGATCGTGACGGGCTACATGGCTGCAGCGTTCGGTCCGCGCATGGGGCTGTTGATTTTTGGCCTGGTGGTCATCGCGCTGGCGATCGTGCTGACCGCGCTGTTTGTGCGCGAGACGCTGGACTGGGCGAAGGCCGAGGGTGCGCGGCATGCCGCGGGGCAGTCCACTGGGCCCATCCCGCGGTATTCGAAGAATATCTCCGATACGCCCAGCACCTGGGAGGTGTTCACGCTGATGTCCTGGCGCGACCGGCGCATGGCCGCGTTCAGTCAGGCGGGGCTGGTCGAGAAGTTCGTGGATGCGCTGGTGTGGGTGTTCTATCCGGTGTTCCTCTATCAGCAGGGGCTCAGTCTCGCGGCGATCGGCTGGGTGGTCGGGATCTACGGTTTTGTCTGGGGCGGATCGCAGTTCCTTACCGGCCGCCTGTCGGACCATGTTGGCCGCCGGCAGCCGATTATCTGGGGCATGTGGATCTGCGGCGGCGGGGTGGCCCTGACGCTGCTGGGCGAGGGCGTGCTGTGGTGGTCGTTCGCGGCGGCGGTGACCGGTCTCGGCATGGCGCTGCTGTATCCCAACCTGAGCGCGGCAGTGGCGGATATCGCGCACCCGAACTGGCGCGGTTCGGCGATCGGGACCTACCGCTTCTGGCGGGATCTTGGCTACGGAGTGGGGGCCTTCGGGTTGGGCATCGTGGCCCATATTGGCGGGTCGGTGGTCTGGGGCTTCTGGTTCGTGGTGATCGCGATGTTTGCCTCCGGCGCCGTGGTCTGGTGGTGGGGCGAGGAGACGCATCCGCGCCTGAACCCCGACGACGATTAGGCGTATGGCGGCTCGTCCGCCGGGCGCCGCTACCAGCGGCGCTTGTCCCACATCTCCGGGTTGGCCCAGAAACGGGCGTTCAGCCAGTCGGGGGTGAGCTTGTAGTCGTACAGACTGGTGCGATAGACCGTGTGATCCGGCGCGGCCGCCTCGGCCTCCGGGTCGTGGCGGAAACCGAGGGCGAGGAAATCGTTCAGGCCCCAGCGTTCGTCGTCCCGCCGATGCAGGATCAGCACCTCGTCGGCCCAGCGGTCGCGCAGCCCGCCCAGGAGTTGCTGGCCCGTCGTGACGTCCAGTGCGCTCAGCGTATCCGGCAGCAGGACCAGCGGCACGCGCGGCCCGGGCGGGTGCTCGAGAAATGCCGCGACGCTCTCCTGCTCCACGCCCGGAGGGCTTTCCTGGCTATTCGAGTCGGCTACAAGCAGGACGGCCCTGCCGTCGCGCAGGCGCCGCGGCAGGTGGCGGCGCAGGGCATCGATGTCGATCAAGCGGTACCTCCCCGGTGGTCTTGGTCGCCCCGTCCCGGGGTCGCGTTCGTTATACTCTAATCTACTCCCACTTCTACTGCGGACCCGTCAGAAGGAAGCCTCTCCATGTCCAAGGAACTGCTGACCGAATTCCTCTCCAAACACCCGATCTCGGCGTCGCTGACGCCGGCCGAGGTCGAGATCCTTCTCGAATACCTGGAGGTGCTGGAAACCCATCACAAGCAGGTGATCGCCGATATCGGCGAGGTCGGGGAGTCGTTGTTCTTCGTCGTCAGCGGGACCGCCGCGCTGTACCACGACGACGGCAACCAGGAGATCGAGGTCGGTCGCATGCAAACCGGCGAGCTGGCCGGGTCCATGTCGTTCTTTGACCGCGTGCCCCGCGGCGTGCGCATGCGCGCCCTGAGCGACAATACCCGCCTGCTGCGCCTGTCGCGCTCCATGTATGACCGCCTGCGCGTCGAACAGCCGTACATCGCGGTGAACCTGCTGGAGTTCGCCATCATCAGCCTGGATCACCTGATCCGCCGGGTTTCCGAGGACGTGGCCACCTACGCCCACTACCTCTACTCCCCGGGCAAGAAGTAAAGCGGGGCGCAGGCGGAGAGCGTCGTGCTCGCGTCCCTGCAGACGGCGATCGAATACCTGCTGCTGCCCCCGGGGCTGGGGATTGCGCTGACCCTGGTCGGGGTCGCCTTCTGGCGCGCCGACTGGCGCGGGGGGCGGCCGTTATTGGCGCTGGGTCTGCTGGCGCTGGTGCTACCGAGCCTGAATGTCGTCGCCCAGCCGCTAGCACACAGTATCGAGCGCGATCTGCGCGATGCCGTGGTCGCGGTGGGGCGGGCCGATGCCATCGTGGTGCTGGGCGGCGGACGCTGGCCCGGACGCGGCGAGGACGGCGGCCGCGATGCCCTGAATCCCCAGACCCACGAGCGTCTGCGCCATGCCGCCAGGCTGCACCGCGACACCGGGCTGCCGCTGCTGGTCTCGGGCGGGCGTCCGGGCGCGTTGCCCGGGCGGCGCTCCGAGGCCGAGCTGATGGCGGCCACCCTGCAAGCCGATCTGGGGGTGCCGGTGCGCTGGCTGGAGAGCACCTCGCGCAACACCTGCGAAAACGCCACGCACACCCGCCAGCGCCTGCAGCAAAGCGACGTGCAACGGGTGCTGGTGGTGACCCAGGCCCTGCACATGCCGCGTGCCCTGGCCTGCTTCGAACGTGCCGGCCTGGCGGCCGACCCGGCACCGACCGGCTTTCGCGGCCCCACGAGCGATCTACGGCGGGTCGAGGACTTCCTGCCGACCCTCGAGGCCTTGGAGACGTCGCGCTTCGCGATGCGTGAATGGCTGGCCCGCCTGGCACCGCCGCTACGCGACCGTCTGCCGGAGCGGGGCGACCCGGCCTGATGCTCGCGCTGCGCCGTGCACCGGGCTTGTATGGCGCGGCGGCCGGGCTGCTCTTTCTGCTGGCGGGTGTGGCCGTGGCCGCGGATGCGGAGGTGGAGTTCGATGGCGGCATCCAGCTGGATCTGCGGATCGAATCCCTGTTGCGCGACGATCTCGACGCGCATGGCCTGAGCACCCGTGTGCAATGGACGCGCGAAGGCCTGTCCCTGGCGATCCGCGCGGATCGCGTCGAACTCCCCGAGCCCATCGGGGCCCTGCAAGACCTGCGCGTGGAATGCAGTGATCTGCAGGTAAGTCGTGCCGAGGTCCGCTGCGATACGGCGCGACTCTGGGGTGATGCCGGGGATCTGCACCTGCGGGGTGCCCCGGTAGGCCTGTATTGGGGGCGCGAGACGGGCGCGCTTGCGCTGGCGGGTGCGTGGCCCGGTTGGTTCGGGGCGCAGGGCGATTTCCACGTGCGGCTGGATCCCGCCCGCGGCTGGGATGTGCGGGCCGATTTCGCGGGGATCAACCTGGCGGCCCTGGCCGGGTCGGCGCGCCTGCCAATGGAGTTGCCCGTGCATCTGGGGCAGGGCACGGCGGATCTCGCGCTGCACTGGCGTGAACGCGGGCGTTCCGAGGGCACGCTGACGGTGCATGATCTCGCATTCAGCGACGATCTGGGCCTGCAGGCGGGGGAAGAACTGGACGGCCGGCTGCGCCTCGCGGGCGATGCCGACGGCTGGGATGTTGATCTGGCACTGACAGCGGGTGTGGTGTTCGTCGATCCCTGGTTTGTCGACCTGGATGCCGAGGGTCCGCTGACCCTGGACGCCCGCGGGGTGGTGGTGGACGGCGAGAGCCGAGCGGTGCGAGCGGAGTCGCTGTCACTGGATTATGGCGAGGCGGCCTCGCTGCAGGGACAGGGCCTCGCCTTCGCGCCCGAACGTGGTCTGGATGGCCAGTTCCGGGGTGAGGTCGGGGCACTTGGCGTGATCTACGAGACCGTGCTGTCGCCGTGGCTGGTGGGCACAGCCCTGGGCGAACTGGATGCCGCAGGGCGTATGAGCGGCGAGGTCGAGGTGCAGGCCTCCGAGCCGCACTACGCCCGGCTCGAATGGTCCGGGGTCGAGGCCCAGGACCGGCGTGGGCGTTTTGGTGTGAGCGGTGCGCGGGGCGAGCTGGACTGGTCCGCCACCGTGCCGGGTGGCCCCGGCCGCATCGGCTTTGATGCGGCCCATCTGTACGGCCTGCCGTTCGACGGGTTTTCCGCCCGGGTGCGTGCGCGGCCACAGGGGCTGGAATTGCTGGAGGCGACCGAGATCCCGATCCTCGATGGGGGCCTGCGGGTCAGGGCCTTCAGCGTGCAGCAGACCGAGACCGGGCCGGACGTGCAGTTCCAGGGGGGGATTCGGGCGATCAGTCTGGAGTTGCTGACCGACGTGCTGGGCTGGCCTCGCTTCTCCGGTCAGGTGGCCGGGATGATCCCGCGGGTGCGCCTGGAGGACGGTGATCTGAACGTGGATGGGCGGCTTCTGGTCCAGGTGTTCGATGGCGAGGTGGTGCTGCGCGATGTCTATATTCACGATCTGTTCGGGTACGCACCGGAGCTCGGGTTGTCGACGCAGATCCAGCGTCTGGACCTGGAACTGGTCACGCGGGCCTTCGATATCGGCCGGATCCAGGGACGGCTGTCGGGGCACGTGAACGACCTGGTGATGGTGGACTGGTCGCCGGTGCACATGGACCTGGAGCTGATGACACCAATGGACGATCCGGGACGGCGGCGCATCAGCCAGCGGGCGGTGGAGAACATCACCGAGCTGGGTGGCGGCCTGCAGGCGGCGGCTTCGTCGATCTTCCTGCGCGTTTTCGAGAACTTCAGTTATCGCCGCCTGGGCTTTCGCTGCGAACTGCGCGGGGACGTGTGCACGGCCTCCGGGGTGGCAGACCGCCCGGACGGCGGGTTCGTACTGGTACAGGGCGGTGGCCTGCCGCAGATCGAGGTGATCGGCTACAACCGCCGGGTGGACTGGCCGGAACTGATCGACCGCCTGGCGCAGATTCAGGGCGGCGAGGGGCCGGTCGTGCAATGAGTCAGTCGCGGTGTTTGGTTACGGTTCAGGATGATGGTGTAGATTGGGCACATGCGGGGTTCACCCGCCCGAACAAGGGATGACAGGCATGAAGGCTTTGTGGAGTGTTCCGGGACTGGCTCTGATGTTCGCGCTGCTCGCGGGCTGCGTGACCATCAATATCTACTTCCCCACCGCAGCGGCGGAGGAGGCGGCGCGCGCCATCGTGCGGGATGCGCTGCAGGTGCCCGAGGCCGAGCCGGCACCGGAGCCCGAGTCCGGTGTGCAGCTGCATCCGTCGGAGCCGCGCCACACGGGCACGACGAGCGCCGCGCCGGTGCTCGTGTGGGTGCTGGAACGCCTGGTGAGCCCGGCCGCCGCGCAGAGCCCGGACCTGCAGATCGAGACCCCGGCCATTAACCGCATCCGGGCCTCGCTGCGCGAGCGGGGGCCGCAGCTGGCACCGCATTTCCGCAGCGGTGCGATCGGTTTCGGTAACAATGCGGATGTGGTGATCCGCGATCTCTCCGAGGTTCCGCTGCGCGATCGCAGCACCGTGCAGCGACTGGTCAGCGAGGAGAACTCGGATCGGGATTCGCTCTACCGCGAGATCGCCCGGGCCAATGACCGTCCGGACTGGGAACGCCAGATCCGCGAGACCTTTGCTCGCGTCTGGGTGGAAGAGGCCCCCTCGGGTTACTGGTACCAGGACGGCAACGGCCAGTGGCAGCAGAAGTAACGGCGCGTGAGGGAACCCCCCATCCACGGGAGTGATGCGTGGCCGGCATAGCCTGGGCCGAGCGCCTGGATGCCCGGCGCCGCCAGTTGACCGAGCTGGTCAATGACACGGATCTTTCGGCGTTGCCGCGCTGGAAGGCCGTCCCGCTCGGGATGGTACGCGGTGTCTTCGCGCTGGTGCGCGAGGTCTCCGAGGGGCAGCTGACGCTGCGCGCGATGAGCCTGGTGTTCACCACCCTGTTGTCGATGGTGCCGCTGCTGGCGCTGTCATTCTCGGTGCTCAAGGCCTTTGGTGCCCACAACGCGGTGGAACCATTCTTGCTGGGCGTGCTCGAGCCGCTGGGCGAGCAGGGGGTGGAGATTGCCCACAATGTGCTCGAGTTTGTCGACAATATGCGCGTGGGCGTGCTCGGGTTCGTGGGTCTGCTGTTCCTGGTCTACACGGTCATCGCACTGGTGCAGAAGATCGAGCTGGCCTTCAACGCCATCTGGCGGGTGGAGAACAACCGCAGCCTGGCCCAGCGCTTCTCCAACTACCTGTCGGTGATCCTGATCGGTCCGGTCCTGGTGGTTTCCGCCCTGGGGGTGACCGCCACCGTGATGTCGTCGGCGGCGATGCAGACGGTCGCCGGGATCGGGCCCGTCGGTATGCTGATCACCGAGATCTCGCGGCTGGTGCCCTATCTCCTGATCATCGCCGCCTTTGCCTTTATCTATGTGTTTGTGCCGAACACCCGGGTGAAGGTGATCCCGGCGCTGCTCGGGGCCGTGGTGGCCGGGTTGCTGTGGCAGAGCGTTGGCTGGGTGTTCGCCAACATGGTGGCGGGTTCGACCCGCTATGCGGCGATCTACTCCAGCTTCGCGATCATGATCATGCTGCTGATCTGGCTCTATCTCGCCTGGCTGATCCTGCTGATCGGGGCGAACGTCGCCTTCTTCGTGCAGCACCCGGAATACATGAACGTGCGCGGTATCCGCCTGCGCTTGTCCGGCGCGGGGCGCGAGCGCATGGGCCTGCACCTGATGCAGCAGGTCGGACTGCGCTTCCATGACGGGCATCCGGCGCCGACGCTGGACGAGGTCGCCGCGGCGCTGGCCGTCCCGGGCAATGCCCTGGGAGGCTCCGCGCGCCGGCTGGAGGAGGCCGGGCTGTTGCTGAAGGCGGGCGAGGACGGGCAGCAGCTGGTCCCGGCGCGGGATCTCGACGCCATCCGTGTGGACGAGATCCTGGAGGCCCTGCGCGCGGACACCGACGACCGCGCGATCCGCCGCTTGCGTGGCAGTGCGGCGGTGGAGCGGACCCTGAAGGACGTCGATGTGGCGCGGCGGGAGCGTCTGGATGGACGCACCCTGCGCGATCTATTGAACGAGGCTGCCGGCGATTCCGGGGCGGTGGAAACCGCCTGACGGCTCGCCTGCAGGGCCGTCAGGCGCGTGGCGCCTGGGCATCCAGGCGCTGCTGGGCGCGGTCCATCAGCTGCCCCGATACGCGCTCCACCAGCGACTGGGCGACGCGTCGCACGGCGGCATCCAGGATCGGATTCAGCTTGTACTCCAGTTCGAAGTCCACCCGCGTATGGCCCTCGCCATCGGGGGTCAGCCGGTAACTGCCGCGATTGTGAATCCCGCGGATGGACCGCCAGGCGAAGTGTTCGGGGGCGATGGCGCTGCAGACTTCGACGTCGAAGCCCATGCGCATGCCGGCGGCGCGAATGGTCCAGCGGTAGCAGTCATCGCCCAGTCGCTCGATATGTTCCACGTGGTCGCACAGGTCCACGAAATTGGGGACGTGGCTCAGGAGCTCGAAGACCCGATCCGGCTCGGCGCGCAGGGAGGTGGAGTGGCTGATCGTTCGCATGGCGGATTCGTCTTCGCTGGCGGCTCTTTGGACTAAGAGCCTGGCGCGGGTTCGGGGTTCCACGCAAGCGTGGGTCGGATCGGTTTCCACCGGCTTGTCGCATCCGGGGTGGGGGCCTACGATGTTCGCTTACGCTGGCGACCCCCGGATGCCCTTGATGTCCACCGCGCAACAATGTCCCGAACTCGACTTCCTGCAACGATTCGAGGCCGGGTCCACCGGCATCCTGTACTGGGAGCAGCTGGACCAACTGTGGGAGCGTCTGCGCGCGCGCGCAGACGCCGGATGGTACGTCTATGCGGTGGGCGACGACGTCCCGGATCAGCCGGTGCCGGAGGAGACCTTCCGGCGTTTCGTGGACGAAGTCGACGCCCTCTTGCGGCGTGATCACGACGAGGATTACTGCGGGATCGTGTACGTCGATGACCGCGAGCATCCGGAGTTCGTGAAGATCTTCGATCCCAACAACCTCGGCTCCAGCTGTGGCTCCTCCGGGCTCCGGGTCCTGCCGGGCTGGGTCGTGTCGCGGGTGCCGCCGGTGGATCTCGAGGTCGCGGTGCCCCCCACCGGCAGTCGCCGGCGCTGGTGGCAGCGGCTGTTCGGTGGTGCACAGTGAGACCAGGGGCCGGGTTGCTGGTGCGGTTCGTCCGGGCGCGGCTGGAAGCGTAGCGTGAGCGGGTCTGTCTGGCATCGCCTGCGCGCCCAGTCCCGGTTGTTCATCGCCCTGGGCATTCTGATCCTCGTGGTGGTCTGGATCGTCTCCGGGATGCTCGGGCGCGAGACGGAGGAGGCGCCGCGGGCAAGCGATCCCCAGCCCATGGCGGTGGCGGTAACGGCGCTCACGGCCGAGCCGGTAGAGCGTTTGCTGGTGCTGCAGGGGCGGGTAGAACCGGATCTGCGAGTAATGGTGCGGGCGGAGACCGAAGGCCAGGTCGCGGAGTGGGCCGTGGCCCGCGGGGCGCGGGTGGATGTGGGGGATGAACTCGCGAACCTGCGCATGGATGATCGCGAGGCGCGGCGGCGGCAGGCGATTGCCCGGTTGCGCGGGGCGGAGAGCGAATACGAGGCGGCCCAGCGCCTGCACGACCAGGGCCATGTCTCGCGTACCCAACTGGAGGCCCGCGAGGCGGAGCGCGAGGCCGCACGGGCCGAGCTCGAGGCAGTCGAGCTGGATATCCGCAACACGCGGATCGTCGCACCCGTCGCGGGGATCGTGAATCAGCGCCTGGCGGATCGCGGCGGCTTCGTCAGTCGCGGCGATCCGGTGGCGGAGGTGGTCGACAACGACCCGCTCCTGGCGGTGGTGCATGTCCCCCAGCACCAGATCGGGCGGGTCGAGCCGGGCCAGCCGGCGCGGATCCGTTTTCTCGATCGACGGCGTGCCGAGGGCGAGGTGCGGTTTGTTTCGCGCGTGGCCGAATCGGGCACGCAGACCTTTCGCGTCGAGATTGCCGTGCCGAACCCGGACGAGGCCCTGCCGTCGGGTATCAGTGCCGGCGTCGAGATCCCGACCGCCGTGGTGCGGGCGCACAAGCTGTCCCCGGCCTGGATGGGGCTGGATGACGCCGGGCGTGTGGGCGTGAAGACGGTCGACGCGGCGGATCGGGTGGTGTTCCACGCCGTAGAGGTGATCCGGGCCGCGGCCGATGGCGTCTGGGTGACCGGCCTGCCCGAAACGGCACGGGTGATCACCATCGGCCACGGTTTCGTGACCGATGGCGAGCGGGTGCGCCCGCAAGCGGCGCAGGCGGACCCCGGGGCGGCGGTGCCGGAATCGGTGGACGGGGCGGCGCCGTGAGGTCCCTGATCGCCTGGGCGGTGGCACATGCCCGGACGGTACTGCTTTTTCTTCTGTTGATCCTGGTGCTGGGGGCGACCGCCTACCACATCGTGCCCAAGGAGGCGGCACCGGAGATTGATGTGCCGATCTTCTTTGTCTCGGTGCCGTATCCCGGGGTCAGCCCGGAAGACGCCGAGCGCTTGATGCTGCGTCCGCTGGAGCGCGAGCTGCAGGCATTGGCCGGGGTGGACGAGATGCAGTCCTGGGCGGGCGAGGGTTTTGCCCTGGTGCGTCTGGACTTCGAGCCGGGCTGGGACAATCGTCAGGCGCTGTCGGACCTGCGCGAGGAGGTCGACCAGGTGCGTCCCGAGCTGCCGGCGGGTGCAGAGGAGCCGAGCGTCTCCGAGGTCGATCTGTCGCTGTTTCCGGTGCTGACGCTGAATCTCTCCGGGCCGCTGGACGAGCGGGCGCTGGTGCGCCTGGCGCGCGAGCTGCGCGACCGGGTCGAGGCGATCCCCGGGGTGCTGGAGGCGGATGTCGGCGGGGATCGCGAGGAGCAGATGGAGGTCCTGGTCGATCCCCTGGTGCTGGAGACCTATTGAACTGTCCTTCAGCGAACTGACCCGCGCGATCGAGCGCAACAACCGGCTGGTGGCGGCCGGCGCGCTGGACACCGGGGCCGGGCGTATTCCGCTGCGCGTGCCGGGCACCATTGATGATGTCGACGACGTGCTGGACACCGCGATCCGCGTGGAGGGCGATGCGGTGGTGCGGGTGCGCGATGTCGCGGAGGTACGTCAGACCTACCGCGACCCCGAGGGCTTCACCCGCATCGATGGTCAGCCTTCGGTGTCCCTGGAAATCCGCAAGGCGTCGGAGGCCAATGTCCTCGAGGTGGTCGCGGCCGCCCGTGCGACCATCGAGGCTGCCCGCGCCGACTGGCCGGAAGCCGTGGAGGTGACCTATCTGCAGGACATGGCGCGGGATGTGGGTGACCTGCTGGGGGACCTGGAGAACAGCGTGATCACCGCGATGCTGATCGTGGCGCTGGTGATCCTGGCGATGATGGGGGCGCGGGCGGCGCTGCTGGTGGGAATGGCGATTCCCGGGGCCTTCCTCGGCGGCATCCTGGTGATCTACCTGATGGGTTTCACACTGAACGTGGTGGTGCTGTTCGGCCTGATCCTGGTTGTGGGCATGCTGGTGGACGGTGCCGTGGTGGTCGTGGAGCTGGCGGATCGCTACGTGGCCGAGGGTATGGCCCGGGCGGATGCATTCCGCGCGGCCGCCCAGCGCATGGCCTGGCCCATCACAACGGCCATTGGGACCACGCTGGCGGTGTTCGCGCCCATGCTGCTGTGGCCCGGCATGGTCGGCGAGTTCATCGTCTACCTGCCGGCCACCGTGATCGTGACCCTGATCGCCTCGCTGGCGATGGCACTGGTCTTTATCCCGGCGCTGGGTGCCGTGATCGGGCAGAGTCGGCCGATCAACGCCGCGCAGACGCGCTACGTGCGCGCGGCGGAGGAGGGACGCTACGACGAACTGCAGGGGATTACGCGTGCCTATATCCACCTGCTGCAATCCCTGGTGCGGCATCCCGGCTGGACGCTGGCGGGGACGGTCGCGGTGGTCGTGGTGGCCTACGCGCTGTATGCCACGCAGGGCCGGGGTGTGGAGTTCTTCCCGCAGGTCGAGCCTGACTTCGTGCAGGTCCAGGTGCAGGCACGCGGCGATCTCTCGGTATGGGAGGCGGATGCCCTGGTCCGCCAGGTGGAGGGCACTCTGCACGGCGTACCCGAGATCCGCCACGTCTACGCGCGCACCATTGGGACCCAGCTGGGCCGTCTGCAGGGCGACTATGCCGAGGACGTGATCGGGGTGATCCAGCTGGAACTGATTGGCTGGCGGCAGCGGCCACCGGCGGAGTCGATCATCGAAGACCTGCGCCGGCGGACCGCGGACCTGCCGGGGATTCGCCTGCAGTTCCGCGCCCAGGAACGTGGACCGAGCGAGGGTCGTCCGATCGTGCTCGAAGCCGCCAGCGCCGACCCCGAGCGGATCGCACCCGTGATCCGGCAGCTGCGCGCCGAAATGGACGTCCTCGGCGGGTTCGTGGACGTGACCGACGACCTGCCCCTGCCCGGGGTGGAGCTGGAGGTGCGCTTTGACCGTGAACAGGCGGCTCGCTTCGGGGTTGATGTCCCGTTGCTGGGCGAGGGCGTGCAATTGGTCACCAGCGGGATCTTGCTGGGAACCTACCGTCCGGACTACAGCGACGAGGAGGTTGATATCCGCTTGCGCTTGCCGGCCGCGCAGCGCCATCTTCAGCAGCTGGCGGGCCTGAACCTGCCGGGGGCCACCGGGCTGGTGCCGCTGGCCCATTTCGCCGAGCTGGTGCCGGTGCCGGCGACCGGCCTGATCAAGCGCCGCGATGGCCAGCGTGCGTACACCCTGGAGGCGGATGCGGGCCCCGGCTATCTGGTAGACGAGCGCCAGCGTGCGCTCGAAGGCCGGACGGCCGACCTGGAGCTGGACGCCGAGGTGCAGCTGCGCTTTCGCGGTCAGGCCGAGGAGCAGGCCGAGGCCACGAACTTCCTGCTGGGGGCGTTCGGGCTGTCGCTGTTCCTGATGCTCGTGATGATGGTGACCCAGTTCAATCGCTTCTCCCAGGCCTTTCTGGTGCTCTCGGCCATCGTGTTTTCCACCGCCGGGGTGCTGCTGGCGTTGCTTCTGCGCGGGGAGCCCTTCGGTATCGTGATGAGCGGGATCGGCGTGCTGGCGCTGGCGGGGATCGTGGTGAACAACAACATCGTGCTGATCGATACCTACAACGAGCAGCGCAGGCTTGGGCTGGATGCGATGGAGGCCGTCCTGCGCGCGGCCGCGCAGCGGATGCGGCCGGTGCTGTTGACGGCGATCACGACCATCCTCGGCCTGTTGCCGATGGTGCTGGCGTGGACGGTGGACTTTGCCGGGCGGGACTTCTACGTCGGCGCGCCGGTCACCGGGTTCTGGGTCCAGCTGGCGACGGCCATCGCCGGAGGGCTGTTGTTTGCGACTCCGCTGACCCTGCTGTTTACGCCCGCCATGCTGGTATTGCTGGACCGCTGGGGTCTGGACCGACGGCCGGTATCGGTGGGCGGGTCGGGTTCCGCGGTCAGCGGCTCGCCAGGCGCTTGATGCACTCGAGGTAGGCGTTCTCGTCGGGCGCGGCGTTGCTGCGCTGGGCTTCCCACAGGATCTGGCCCAGGCACTCCATCATCCGGTGCTCGGCATCCATGACGCCAAAGCGGGCGCACAGGCCCTGGTGCAGCTGGCGGGTGCCGGCCGGGCGGTCGGTGCGGGCCTGGTCGCGCAGGCTCAGGTGCATCGCCATGTGCAGGAAGGGATTGGAGGTGCCGAGTTCGGGCGGGAACTCGCCGGTCAGCGCGGTCTCGCGGTCCTTCAGGTACTCGTGGTACTCGGGGTGGTCCGAGATCACGTCCACCAGCTGCTGTTCCAGGTCGGTCAGGGGCTCGCCGGCCAGCGCCTTCTGCCAGGCGTCGACGAACTGGGTGCGGATCTGGTCGCGGTTACCGTACATGGGATGTTCCTTGAAGGGGACAGGTTCGTTCAGGCGCCGACCGGGGCAGGCGTCTTCGCCTTGTATTCGCACAGGTCCGCGATCGGGCAGCGCCAGCACTCCGGTTTGCGCGCCTTGCAGACGTAGCGCCCGTGCAGGATCAGCCAGTGATGGGCATCCTGCAAGTAGGCCTTCGGGGTCAGGCGCATCAGGCGCTTTTCCACCTCCAGCACCGTCTTGCCCGGGGCCAGGCCGGTGCGGTTGGCGACCCGGAAGATGTGGGTGTCCACCGCGATGGTGGGGACGCCGAAGGCGGTGTTGAGGATGACGTTCGCGGTCTTGCGCCCGACGCCGGGCAGGGCCTCCAGCGACTCGCGGTCACGGGGGACCTCGCCGCCGTGGCGCTCGACCAGCATGCGGCAGGTCTTCATTACATTCTCGGCCTTGGCGTTGTACAGGCCGATGGTCTTGATGTGTTCCTTGAGGCCGTCGAGGCCCAGCTCGAGGATCGCCTCGGGCGTGTTGGCGACCGGGTAGAGGCGGCGGGTGGCCTTGTTGACGCCGACATCCGTGGCCTGGGCGGACAGGATGACCGCGATCAGCAGTTCAAACGGGGTGGCGTAGTCGAGCTCGGTGGTCGGCTCGGGATTCGCCGCCTTCAGGCGCTCGAAGATGGCTTCACGCTTCGCGGCATTCATGGATGCGGGGGGGCTCCAAACAAACCGGCCCCGCTTCGCGGGGCCGGCAACTCGCGTAGTGACGTTGCTCAGACGTGGCGGAAGAGGCCGACATCCGGCGCGGCGTCGCGCGGGTTGGACTCGGCTTCCTTCTCCAGGTCCTTGATCAGCTTGGCGTGCTTTTCTTCGATGTCGTGCATCGCCTTTTCGTCCATCTTCGGGAAGATGACGTCACGGATGAACGAACCCAGCTCGTCCAGGCAGCTCGGCCAGTACTTGTCGTTCAAGTGGAACGCATGGTGGGCATGGGTGCCCATCGGGTAGCTGTCGAACTTGCGGATCATGGTGTAGGACAGGTCGCTGTCCTTCTCGACAAAGTCCTTGGCGAAGTCGTACCACCACTTGTAGTACTTCTCCTGGAGCTCGTCGTTGAACCCGTGGTTCTCGAAAAAGGCGGCGATCGTGCCGCGCGGGGCGAGGCCGTAGCGCGTGCCGCGCTTGCCAGCAAACGGGAAGTGTCCAGCCATGCCAATCTCCTGGGACGTTTGAATGTCCGGGGCGGTGGCCCCGGTAGAACGGATTCGTGGCGCCGGAAGTTTACCGGCTGACAGCCAGGAATCAAGGCCGGAGCCGATCAGGCGTTGTCGGGGCTCGCCTCGGTTGCGGTCGCGGTCTCGTCGCCGGTGGGGCTCGGTTCCGCTTCGAACTGGCTGTCGATCCAGTTCTTGGCGGCGATCAGCAGGCCCATGGCCATGAAGGCGCCGGGGGGCAGCAGGGCCAGCAGGAAGCCGTGCTCGGACGGGTAGAGCTGTAGGGTCATGCCGTGGCCCCAGTCGCCGAACAGCAGGTGGGCGTTGGCCATCAGGGTGCCCTGGCCGAGCACCTCGCGCAGGGCACCCAGGGCAATCAGCACGCCGGTGAAGCCCAGTCCCATCATCAGTCCGTCCAGCGCGGCGCGCGGAACCGAGTTGCGCGAGGCGAAGGCCTCGGCGCGGCCGATGATGGCGCAGTTGGTCACGATCAGCGGGATGAAGATGCCGAGGATCAGGTACAGCCCGTGAAACCAGGCGTTCATCGCCAGTTCGATCGCGGTGACGATGGAGGCAATGATCAGCACGTACACCGGGATGCGGATCTCCGGGCGCGCATGGTCACGGATCAGCGAGACCAGCACGTTCGACAACAGCAGGGTCAGGGTGGTCGCGATGCCGAGGCCGATCGCGTTGACCATGGTCCCGGAGATCGCCAGCAGCGGACACAGTCCCAGCAGCTGCACCAGCCCGGGGTTGTTGTGCCACAGGCCGTCGCGAATGATGTCGGTCAGGGTCGGGTTCATCGGCTTGCCTCGTCGTCCCCGTTGGTCTCGCTGGTCGGGAGCGGTTCCGTGACGGAGCCGGTTTCCTCGGGCCGGGTCGCCAGCAATTCGTCACGGTGATGGTCGAAGTATTCCAGCGTGCGATAGACGGCGCGAACCACCGCACGCGGGGTAATGGTGGCCCCGGTGAACTGGTCGAAGACCCCGCCGTCCTTGCGCACGTGCCAGCCCTCGGCCGGTGGGTTGCCCAGCGAGCGCCCGTCGAAGCCGCGGATCCAGTCGGAGCGCTCGGCCTCGATGGCATCGCCCAGGCCCGGGGTCTCGCGGTGCGCGGAGACCCGCACGCCCTGGAGTTCGCCGTCGCGGTCGACGCCGATCAGCAGGTGGATATTGCCACTGTAGCCGTCCGGGGCGATCGCGGAGAAGACGATGCCGACCACCTCGTCCTCGGCATCGCGGGCGAACCAGACCGGCAGGGGACCTCCACCCAGCAGATCGTGGTTCAGATCGATGGTGTCGTGGACGGGGTCGTTGCGGTAGTCGAGTTCCCCGGTCAGCTCCGCGATGCGGTTGCGATTGACCGCCATGCGGTTCTCCGCGATGCGCGCCTCGGTGGAGTCCTGTACCAGGGCGACGATGCCGGCCCCGGCGGCGGCAAACCCAGCGAGCAGGGCGGTCGCCAGCAGGATGTCCCGTGGCTTCAGGTTACCCATGGCCGTCCCCCGGTGGCGGTCCGCGGCGCTCGCGCCCGAAGATGCGCGGGCGCGTCAGGTGGTCCAGGGTCGGGGCGACCATGTTCATCAACAGTACGGCGAAGGCGACCGCATCCGGGTAGCCGCCCCAGGTGCGGATGACGAAGATCAGCACGCCGATGCCGGCCCCGTAGAGGATGCGCCCCAGCGGAGTGGTGGAGGCGGACACCGGGTCGGTGGCAATGAAGAAGGCGCCAATGATCACCGCGCCGCTGAATACATGGAAGGCCGGCGAGGCGAAGGAGTCCGGGTCCAGCATCCAGAAGAAGCCGGCCGGGATCGCCACGCCCAGGATCACCGCCACCGGGATGTGCCAGTGGATGATCCGCCGGAACAACAGGTACAGCCCGCCGAGCAGGAAGAAATTGCCGATCCACTCCCAGCTGGTTTCGCTGAAGGTGCCGAACAGCGGGCTGGTGGTGATCTCGTTGACCGTGCGCCCGGCGCCCAGGCCCTCGCGCATCGCATCCAGCGGTGTGGCGCGGGTGATGGCATCCCAGTCCATGGCGGCCGGCAGGCTGCCGGTGAGGACCGTCTGCAGCGTCTGCCCGAGGCCCAGCGACATCTCGGACAGGGTGTCCGGGGCCGGCCACAGGGCCATTTCGCGCGGGAACGAGACCAGTACCACCACGTAGCCGACCATCGCCGGGTTGAACGGGTTGTAGCCCAGCCCGCCATACAGGTGCTTGGCGACGATGATGGCGAAGGCGATGCCGATCAGGGTGACCCAGACGGGTGTGAGCGGCGGTACCGCCAGCGCGAACAGCCAGCCGGTGACGATCGCCGAGTTGTCGCCCAGCGTGGCCATCACCGGGCGCTTGCGGGCGGCGACGATCGCGGCCTCGAAGGCCACCGCGAACAGCACCGCCAGGACCACATTGACCAGTACGCCCCAGCCGAAGAACCAGGCCATCGCGAGGGTGCCGGGCACCAGCGCCATCAGGACCTGCTGCATGACCCCGCCCACCGAGTGGGCCGGGATCATGTGCGGCGAGGATTCGGTGCGAAAGCGCATCAGCGGTTGCCCGTGTCCGTGGAATCGCGTTCGCCGGATTGGGCGGGTTCGGTGTGCGTCTCGGGGGTGGCGGCCGCCTTGTCCGCTTGCTCGGTCGCCGCGCCCTCGACGGCGTCCCCGGCCTTGGCGGCCTTGCGCGCTCGGGCGCGCTCGAGCGCGGCCTGAATGGCGGCCTGTTTGTCGCTGTTTTCGTTACTGTCGCCGTCGGCGCTGCTGTCTTTCTTCTTGAGCGCGGCCTTCTTCTTGGCCATGCGTTCGGCCTTTTCGCGTTCCTCGCGCTCGATGCGTTCCTGGCGGAACTCGTAGCGTTCGCGCGCGATATCCGACTTCTGGCGCTCCTTCTCGCGCGCCCAGATCTCGTTCTTGGCATAGCGGTAGTACTGCACCAGCGGGATGTTGCTGGGGCAGACATGCGCGCAGCAGCCACATTCGATGCAGTCGAACAGGCCGTAGTCCTGGGTCGCGTCGAAGTCCTTGGCCCTGGCCTGCCAGTACAGCTGCTGCGGCAGCAGTTGCGCCGGGCAGACGGCCGCGCACTCGCCGCAGCGGATGCAGGGCATCAGCGGGCCGGGTGCGGGCGTGTCCTGCGGACGGGTCGCCAGCAGGCAGTTGGTTCCCTTGATGACCGGGATGGCGTCATCA
This sequence comes from Thioalkalivibrio sp. AKL9, assembly GCF_000377825.1. Lineage (NCBI taxonomy): Bacteria > Pseudomonadati > Pseudomonadota > Gammaproteobacteria > Chromatiales > Ectothiorhodospiraceae > Thioalkalivibrio > Thioalkalivibrio sp. AKL9. The sequence goes on from NZ_KB905109.1 coordinate 132,712, forward strand.
TGGACCGAGAAGCCCATCATCGGGCCGCCCATCACCAGGCGGTCCACGCCCTCGGCATAGCCACCGGCGGCGGCGATCACATCGGCGAACGGGGTCCCCAGCAGGGCCTCGACATTGCGCGGATGCTGCACGCCCGGCCCGGTGACGGTGACGATGCGCGACAGTAGCGGGCGACCCTGGATCACCGCATCGCAGACCGCCTTGAAGGTACCCGGGTTGTTGCAGATCATCCCGATATCCGCCGGCAGGCCGCCGCTGGGGACCTCCTGGCCGGTGAGGACCTTGATCAGCTGGCGCTCGCCGCCGGTGGGATAGATGGATGGCACCGAGACCAACTGGACCCGCTCGCGCAGTTCGCCGGGGAGGGTCTCGGTCAGTGCCCGCATGGCCTCCGGCATGTTGTCTTCCACCGCGAACAGTACGCGCTCCACACCCAGCAGGTGGGCGACGATGCGGATGCCCTCGAATACCGCCTCGGGGGCGCTGCGCAGCAGCGAGTCGTCGGCGCTGATGTAGGGTTCGCACTCGGCCCCGTTCACGATCAGCGTGTGGATGCGCTGGCCGGCGCGCGGATTGAGCTTGACCGCGGTAGGAAAGGCCGCCCCGCCCAGTCCGACGATCCCGGCATCGCGAATGCGTTGGCGCAGCTTGCGCGGGTCGCGGGTGTCCCAGTCCAGCCAGGGCTCCATGCGGGTTTCGCCCCAGTCGTCGCGGCCATCGCTTTGGATGGTTATGCAGGGGGCGCTGAGGCCCGAAGGGTGGGGTACCGCGTGGTCGGCGATCTCCACCACCTCGCCGGAGGTGGGGGCATGCACGTGGGCTGCGATATAGCCCTTGGACTGGCCAATCCGCTGGCCCTTGGTCACATGGTTCCCGACCGCCACGCAGGGCTCCGCCGCCTCGCCGATATGCTGGCCCAGGGGGACGATCAGCCGGGACGGCACGCCCATCACCAGCACCGGGTCGCGGGTGCTGGCGTCGGTCTCTTCGGCCAGTTTCAGGCCCCCATGGAAGCGATGCAGCTGCATAAGCGTATTCTAACGGTTCGCGGGCATCCGGCTCAGCCGGGCTGCCGCGAACCGTCCGCGATGACGTGGATGGGCCGTTCGATCGGCGAAGGGTCCGGCTCCGACCAGCGCCATTCGGTGATGTCGGTGCCGACCGGGACCATGGTGATGCAGTCCACCGGGCAGGGCTCGATGCACAGCTCGCAGCCGGTGCATTCTTCCTCGATCACGGTGTGCATCTGCTTGGCAGCCCCGAGAATTGCGTCCACCGGGCAGGCCTGGATGCACAGGGTGCAGCCGATGCAGATGTTCTCGTCGATGATGGCGACGGCCTTCTCCTGCTCTTCTTCCTCCAGCGGTGTGGGCTCGCGGTCGAGCAGGTCCGCGAGGGCACGCACGGTCGCCTGGCCGCCGGGCGGACAGCGGTTGATGTCCGCCTCGCCCGCGGCGATGGCCTCGGCGTACGGGCGGCAGCCGGGATACGAGCACTGGCCGCACTGGGTCTGCGGCAGCAGGGCATCGATCTGATCGACGACTGGATCCGCCTCCACGCGAAAGCGCTGCGCGGCGAAGCCCAGGATCACCCCGAAAACGGCGGCCAGGCCGCCGATCGCGAGGATGGCGTACAGCACGCTCACAGCCGAACCAGCCCGGAGAAGCCCATGAACCCCAGCGACATCAGCCCGGCGGTGATCATGGCGATCGCGCTGCCGCGGAACATCACCGGTACGTCGGCCACCGCGATCCGCTCGCGGATGGCGGAGAACAGGATCAGGACCAGCGAGAAACCGACCGCGGCGCCGAAGCCGTACAGGGCCGACTCGACGAAGTTGTGCGCCTCCTGGACGTTCAGCAGGGCGACGCCCAGCACCGCGCAATTGGTGGTGATCAGAGGCAGGAAGATGCCCAGCACGTTGTACAGCAGGGGCGAGGTCTTGCGCACCACCAGCTCGGTGAACTGCACCACGGCGGCGATCACGAGGATGAAGGCGATGGTGCGCAGGTACTCCAGCCCGAGCGGGAGCAGCAGGTATTCGTTGATCACGTAGGAGCTGACCGCGGACAACGTCAGCACGAAGGTCGTGGCCAGGCCCATGCCGGTGGCCGTCTCGACCTTGCGTGAGACCCCCATGAACGGGCACAGGCCCAGAAACTTCACCAGTACGAAGTTGTTCACGAGGATCGTACTGATGAGTATCAGGACGTATTCCACGTTAAATCCGAGTCGTCAGGTCAACAATACAGTATCCGGGAGTGGTACAGCGTACTCAACCCCGAGGGCTTCGTGGGTACCCGCTTTCTGCGGGTTGACCCCGTCTTTGGGCGGCTTCCAGGTGTGCGGCGGACAACCTTCTTGTCAGCGGTCCTGAGTAAGAGACTAGTTGCCCTGCGCGCCCGCGGGCATGAGCGAGGTCAAGGGCCGTACCGGATGCGCGTCCTGCGCATTCGGGTCGGCCTCGGGCCGGGCGGTCATTAGCCAGGCCTGGTGCGCGCAATCGAGCTCGTCGCCACGCGCGGACAGGACCAGCACCGTCTCGGGCGTGCGGCCGATCTCTTCCGCCAGACGGCGGTAACTGCCGGCATCCCGCCGGCCCCCGATCCGGGTATCGAACAGCCCGTCCAGGCACTCTTCCACTTCCGGGTGCGGGCTGTGGCGCAGCCAGTCGCGCTGCACCGGGGCCGGGGCTGCGCCGAAACTGTAGAGGGCGACGCCGGCCGCGTGCAGGCGCACTAGGGCTTCGGCTGTGGCCGCGTCCAGTTGCGGCTGCAGCGCGCCGGCCTCCAGCGCGTCCGCCCAGACCATGCCCTGCAGTTGGCGCACCGGGGTAATGTCCTGGCCGCCGCGAATCCAGGCGCGGATCTGGGCGAGCAGGCCATCCGCGTCCAGCTCGCGCCCGGAGTAGGCGAGGATATCCGCCAGGGTGCGCTGTACCGCGGTGGACTCCGCGTGACGCTCGAGGAAGCCGGGCAGCGCCTCTTGGGCATGTGGCTCCAGTGTCTCGCGCAGCACGCCGGATGGGGCAAGGATCCCTTCGAAGGCCAGGATAATGGCCTGAGGCGCCGAATGCGCGGCAGAGGCGGCCATTACACGACGAGCTGGCGGGCCAGCGTCTCGCATTCGAACATGAACTCGAAGGCTTCGGTTCGCTGCATCGCCAGTTCTACGGTCTGACCCCAGGTGTAGAGGCCGTGCCCGTTGATCAGATACCCGGCGAGCTCCGGATTGCGCGTCATGGCGGCGTCGACCTGGGCGGCCAGCTGCTGCATGTCCGGGTGATTGGCAAACACCGGGATCTGGAGGCCGCGCGAGGGGTGTTCGCAACCCGGGAGTTCGCGCAGGGCCTCGTAATCGCGCAGCAGCAGCGTCCCGGCGACCTGGCGCGAAAGCACCGTGCCGTGGACGCTGTGCGTGTGCAGCACGGCTCCCAGCTTGGGGTCGTGGCGGTACATGATGATGTGCAGGAAGGTCTCGGGCCCGGGGTCTCCGCTGCCGGAGATCAGGTGGCCTTCCAGATCGACGACCATGAAGTCGTGCGCATCCAGCAGATCCTTGCCGCGCCCGGGAGCGGTAATGACAATGTGCTGATCATCCAGGCGCGCGGAGAAGTGCCCGGTGCGCGCGGGGAGCCAACCGCGTTCCGCGAGTTCGCGTCCGGCGTCGGCCAGCAGGCGGACCTGTGCTTTGAATTCGGGGCTTTGTTCCATGCGTCCGGGGACCGAGAAAAGAGCGGCAGCTTACGCGAGCAACGGGCGCAAATCCATGGGCCGCGGGTGTTCTGCGTAAATCGCGCCGCCGGGGGCGAGCACTACTTGACGCGCATGCCGGGCCGGGCGCCGTCATCCGGATTCAGGATGTACAGCTCCGAGCCGCCCGGGCCGGCGGCCAGCACCATGCCCTCGGAGACGCCGAAGCGCATCTTGCGCGGGGCCAGGTTGGCGACCATCACGGTATGCCGACCGATCAAGGCCTCCGGCGCGTAGGCGGACTTGATGCCGGCGAATACCTGGCGCGTCTCGTCGCCGATGTCCAGGGTCAGCTTCAGCAGCTTGTCCGCGCCCTCGACGTGTTCGGCGTTGGCGATGCGCGCGATGCGCAGATCCACCTGGGCGAAGGTGTCGAAGTCGATGGTCGCGGCGATCGGGTCCACGTTCGCCTCCGGGGCGGCGTTGTCGGTGGCACTGGATGCCTCGGTCGCGGCCAGGGTGGCCTTCGACGCCTCCAGCAGCTTGTCGATGGTCTCCGCTTCGATGCGGGTCATCAGCGGCTTGAATTTCTGGATGCTGCGTCCGACCAGCGGCGCGCGGCTGGCCCAGCGGGTGTCTTCCAGATTCAGGAACTCGGCGGCGTCGGCGGCGAGCTTTGGCAGCACCGGGGCGAGATAGACGATCAGGATCCGGAACAGGTCCAGCCCCTGGGTGTTGATCGCCTGGACCTCTGCCTCGCGGCCCTCCTGCTTCGCCAGGACCCAGGGTTGGGCCTCGTCGATGTACTGGTTGGCCTGGTCGGCCAGGGCCATGATGCGGCGCATCGCCTGGGCGAATTCGCGCTTCTCGAACGCCTCGGCAATCACCTCGCCCTCGGCAACGAAGGCCTCGTGCAGGTCGGGCCGCGGGAGTTCCGCGGCCAGTTCGCCGTTGGAGCGCTTGTTGATGAAACCGGCGCAACGGCTGGCGATGTTGACCACCTTGCCGACCAGGTCCGAGTTCACGCGCTGCACGAAGTCTTCGAAATTCAGGTCCAGGTCGTCGACGCTGTCGCCTAGCTTGGCGGCCAGGTAGTAGCGCAGGGATTCCGGGTTCAGGTGCTCCAGGTAGTCGCGGGCGCGAATGAAGGTGCCGCGCGACTTGGACATCTTCTGCCCGTTGACGGTCAGGAAGCCGTGGCAGAACACCGCCGAGGGGGTGCGATAGCCCGCACCGTGCAGCATGGCCGGCCAGAACAGGGTGTGGAAGTAGGCGATGTCCTTGCCGATGAAGTGATACAGCTCGGCGTCGGAGTCCGCGCCCCACCAGGCGTCGAAGTCCAGCCCCTGCTGCGCGGCGTAGGCGCGAAAGCTCGCCATGTAGCCGATCGGTGCGTCGAGCCAGACGTAGAAGTACTTGCCCGGCGCATCGGGGATCTCGAAGCCGAAGTAGGGTTTGTCGCGGGAGATGTCCCAGTCACTGAGACCGGTGTCGAACCACTCGTCCAGCTTGTTGCGGATCGCGTCCTGCAGGCGTCCGGAGCGGGTCCATTCGCGCAGGAAGGCCTCGAAGTCGCCGAGCTTGAAGAAGTAGTGCTCGGAGGCGCGCGACTCCGGGCGCGCACCGCTGATCGCGGAGACCGGGTCCTTCAGGTCCAGCGGGCTGTAGGTCGCGCCGCAGGCCTCGCAGGAATCGCCGTACTGTTCCGCGGCGCCGCATTTGGGGCAGGTGCCCTTGATGAAGCGGTCCGGCAGGAACATCCCGGCCTCGGGGTCATAGGCCTGGTCGATGGTGCGGGTCTCGATATGTCCGGCATCGCGCAGCGCGGTGTAGATCTGCCCGGCCAGCTCGCGGTTCTCGTCCGAATGGGTGGAGTGGTAGTGGTCGAACCCGATGCGGAATTCGGCGAAGTCGGCCTCGTGCTCCTGGCGCACGCGGGCGATCAGTTCTTCCGGCTCGATGCCCTCGGCGCGCGCCTTGAGCATGATCGGCGTGCCGTGGGCGTCGTCCGCGCAGACATAGATGACCTCGTGACCGCGCGAACGCTGGAAGCGCACCCAGATATCGGTCTGGATGTACTCCACCAGGTGGCCCAGGTGGATCGGGCCGTTGGCGTAGGGCAGGGCGCTGGTGACGAGGATCTTGCGCGGGGTATCGGTCATTGCTTGGCTCGTTTGGGTGGCACCGGGCGCGGGTGCAGGGGCGCTATTGTCGGGTTTGGATCGCGGGTTGTCGAGGCGTGCCAAGGGCTCCGGCATGTTGTCCACAGAAGTTGTGGATAACTCTGTGGGCAACCCGGTGGAATCGGTCGCCAGGCCTTGCCACACAAGGCCGCATGACAAATTGGTTAAAAAACGACCAACACATAATAAGTCAGGGAAAACAGTATCTTGAAGAACAATGGTGCAGCGACTTAGATGCTTGTTCGCCTATCTTGGCCGATGTTCCCTATCTTCAGGCCCTTTGTGCATAAAACCGTCGCAAGGGCCTTGACACCTGCCTTGATTCGCGCCTGGGGGGCTACGGAAAGGACGGGTGGCTCGTGGTGCCATTGGCGTGGTGCACCGAGGCCAGTAGAATCGCGCGATCACTCCCAACATCGGATGCCACGTACCCATGGCCGAACTCGCGCGAGAGCAGATCGAAAACGCCCTGAAGACCGTTCAGGACAAGTACCTCGAGCAGGACCTGGTCGCCGCCGGCGAGGTCCGGGACATTCGCGTGGACGGTGCCCGTGCCGCGATCGATATCCAGATGGGGTATTCCGCTGCTGGGTACCACGACGAGCTGCGCGCCGCCATTCAGGGTGCACTGGCGGGTGTGGCCGGGCTCGAGTCCTCCGAGGTCACCATCAGCACGAAGGTCACGACCCACGCGGTGCAGAAGAGCCTGAAGCCGATGGCGGGGAGCAAGAACATCATCGCCGTGGCTTCCGGCAAGGGCGGGGTGGGCAAGTCCACGACCGCGGTCAACCTGGCGCTGGCCCTGGTCGCCGAGGGCGCACAGGTCGGTATCCTGGATGCCGACATCTATGGCCCCAGCCAGCCGCGCATGCTGGGGATCAAGGACAAGCCGGAATCCAAGGACGGCAAGAGCATGGAGCCGCTGGAGCGCCACGGCGTGCAGGCGATGTCCATTGGTTTCCTGATCGACGAGGACACGCCAATGATCTGGCGTGGCCCGATGGTTACCCAGGCGCTGGAGCAGCTCCTGAACGAGACCAACTGGAAGGAGCTGGACTACCTGATCATCGACCTGCCGCCGGGCACCGGTGACATCCAGCTCACCCTGTCGCAGAAGATCCCGGTCTCCGGTTCGGTGATCGTGACCACGCCGCAGGACATCGCGTTGCTGGATGCGCGCAAGGGCCTGCGCATGTTCGAGAAGGTCGAGGTGCCGGTGCTCGGCATCATCGAGAACATGAGCATCCACATCTGCTCGAAGTGCGGCCACGAGGAATACATCTTCGGTCAGGGCGGCGCCGAGGGCATGGCAGAGGAATACGGCGTGGATCTGCTGGGTGCCCTGCCGCTGGACATCCGCATCCGCGAGCAGGCGGACGGTGGCGAACCCACCGTGGTCGCCGACCCGGAGGGCCGCATCACGGAGATCTACCGCGAGATCGCACGGCGCACGGGTGCCAAGCTGGCCGAGCAGTCCAAGGACTACAGCAGCAAATTCCCCAACATCGTGATCCAGGACAACTGATCCGGTGCGCCACCAGGGACAGGGCCAATGAGCATCAAGGCGGACCGCTGGATTCGGGAGATGGCCGAGACGAAGGGCATGATCGAGCCCTTCGAGCCCGGCCAGATCCGCTACCGCGACGAGCAGCGGATCGTGTCCTACGGGACCTCGAGCTACGGCTATGACGTGCGGTGCTCCGATCACTTCAAGATCTTCACCAACATCAACTCCAGCATTGTCGACCCCAAGGGCTTCGACGAGGGCAGTTTCGTGGACGTGCAGTCGGACTGCTGCATTATCCCGCCGAACTCCTTTGCCCTGGCGCATACGGTCGAGTACTTCCGCATCCCGCGCGATGTGCTGACCATCTGTCTGGGCAAGTCGACCTACGCGCGCTGCGGCATCATCGTGAACGTGACCCCACTGGAGCCCGAGTGGGAGGGCCACGTGACGCTGGAGTTCTCCAACACCACGCCGCTGCCCGCCAAGATCTACGCCAACGAGGGCGTGGCGCAGATGCTGTTCCTGCAGTCCGACGAGGTCTGCGAGACCTCCTACAAGGACCGCGGTGGCAAATACCAGGGCCAGCGCGGCGTCACGCTTCCGCGCACCTGACCCAACCCTTCAAGTACGGAGTAGGCCCGCCATGCGTATCGTGATCGCGCTGGGCGGCAACGCCCTGCTGCAACGCGGCGAGACCCCCTCGGCCGAGGCCCAGCAGCACAACGCCCAGCGTGCGGCGGCAGCCATCGCGGCCGTGGCGCGCGAGCACGAGGTGGTCGTCACCCACGGCAACGGGCCCCAGGTGGGGTTGCTCGCCAATCAGGCGGAATGCGATCGCATCGCCTGGCCGCTGGATGTGGTCGGGGCCGAGAGCCACGGCATGATCGGCTACATCCTGGCGCGGGAGCTGCATAACGCGCTGGGCCATGACCGGGTGGCGAGTCTGCTCACCCAGACCGAGGTCGACCCGAACGACCCCGCCTTCGACCACCCGGAAAAGTTCATTGGCCCGACCTGGGACGCGGCCCGCGCCCGCGCGCTGGCCGACGAGCGCGGCTGGCACGTGGCACCAGACGGCGAGGGCTGGCGGCGGGTGGTGGCGTCGCCGGAGCCGCAACGCCTGCTGGGTATGGAGGCCGTCCGCAGTCTCGTGGATGGCGGGTCGGTGGCGATCTGTGCCGGGGGCGGCGGCGTACCGGTCGCGCGTGACGGCGACGGGCGTCTACACGGCATCGAGGCCGTGGTGGACAAGGACCTGACGGCCGCGCGCCTGGCCGCGCATGTCGGGGCGGACAGGTTGTTGATGCTGACCGATGTCGACGGCGTCTACATGGACTGGGGCACACCGGACGCCCGGCGCCTGAAGGCGCTTCTGGTTACGGCCGTGGAGCCGGCGGCGTACCCGGGCGGTTCCATGGGGCCCAAGATGGAGGCTGCACGGCGCGCTGCCCAGGGCGGCATTCGGGTTGGGATCGGTTCGCTGGAGGACGCCGCGGCTATCCTGGCCGGGCAGGCGGGGACCCGGATCCTGCCGGTGGGCGCCGCCTGAAGCCCTTGCCGGAACCCCCGCCTGTTACACTCGATGTTGCACGCCCGCCGCAGAGTTTGCAGGCTTCGAGTACACATGGATCAAGAGTGAAGATGATGCGAGAGATTCAGCGAGCCGCCCCCCTGGTGATCGGTCTGACGGCCGTGGGTCTGCTGGCGCTAGGCTGCGGCAGCGGCGAGCCGGAGGAGTCGGCCGGCCCCGCCCAGGGCCTGGAGCAGGGCGGCATCACGCCGCAGGACATGTCCAGTGACGAGGCGCGGCGCCCGCAGCAAAGCGGCATGCCCGCCGCGGACGTGAAGCGCGCAACCGACTGATTGGATCGCTGGCCTGCGGGGATTCCCCTGCGGGTCACCACATGAGGTCGTCGGGTACCACGTAGTCCTTGTATGGGTCGTCCGGGGCGGGTTCCGATCCGGTTTCGTCCTCGGCGGGGATGACCAGTGGCCATTCCGGATCGCGCTCGCGGATGCGGTCGGCGGTCTCGCGCGGGATGACCCGGAACCCCTTTTCCGGGCGCACATCCAGGCCGGCAAGCGCGGCGCGGCCGTCGGCCAGGCGCTTTTGCAGGTCGGCGGTCACCGGGAGGTGGCGGATCTGCCCGCCCTGCTGGAAGTGATAATCCAGCGCGGAATCGCCGGTGGGAATCGGCGCCAGGTGGGTGCTGACCAGTTCGCGGATTTGCGCGTGGCGGGCCCGGCGTTCGGCACGTTCCTGCTGTTCGCGGTTCTTCTGTCGCGAACGCTCGGCCTGCTCGGCCTTGCGCGCCTCGGCCACGCCCGGGTCCGGACCCGTGTTGCGGTCCTTCTTCTTCTTCGCGTTCCCCTTCTGGGCCTTGTGCTTTTGCGACTTGGCCTGGCGAACCTGTTTTTCGTCGACCAGCCCCGTTTTCAGGAGCTGGCTGCGCAGATCATCCGACATGAATCCTGCCGTGTTCGGTCAATGTGCGGGGAGGATAGCCGGAATGCGGCCTTGCGTGCACCACGTGCTGTTCAGGCGGCCGTGAACTCGCGCAATCCGTCGCGGATCTCGGCGTCCGGCAGGTCGGGGAACAGGGTGTGCAATCGGCGCTGGCGGTCGATGGCGAATGCGGGGGTGGTCTGCGGCGCCACGCGCCGGGCCTCCGCGAGCAGTTGCAGGCCGGCGAGCCGCTCGCTTTGAAGCTCCAGTGCCAGCACCTCGCGGTAGAGCGCGTTGCGCTCGGGGGTGTGGAGCCGCCGGCGCAGTGCGCGGAGGCGTTCGGTGGAGGATGACTGCCAGCGCCGGGCCGTTTGCCGCAGTACGCGCCATTGCGAGGGTCCGAGGGGCTGCGGGTACCACAGGGCAAACAACGCCAGCATCACGTCCACGCCAAATTCGTCCTGCCAGCGCATCAGACGTTCGCGAGCGGTGCGATCGACCCACAGTGCGTCGGCGAATGCCCAGAAGGCGTCGAAGTCCGTGGCCGGCTCCGGGGTGTCCCCGGCTTCAGGCACTGCTCGCGGCGGAGGTGAAGGTGACCCCGGCCGTGTTGCGCAGGCCGTCGGGCTGGAGGATCTCCAGGTCCCGGGTGTGCAGGTTGATTACGCCCTGGTTGCGCAGCTGAGTAAACAACCGGCTGATGGTTTCCTGGGTCAGGCCCAGGTGGTTGGCGATGTCTGCCCGGGACATGGGCAGGTAGAACCGTTCGGGGGACAGGCCGCGGGCGCGATGACGCTCCGACAGGGCGATCAGGAAGGTCGCCAGACGCTGCTCCGCGGTACGTTGGCCGAGCAAGGCGTGCAGGCTTTCGTCCTGGGCCAGTTCCTGGCTCATCACGCTCATCATGTGCTGGCGGAAGGTTGGCAGGCGGCCGGCGAGGTCGTCGACATGCCCGTAGGGCACGGCGCAGACGCTGGTGGACTCCAGCGCAATGGCACTGACCGGATGCTTGCCGGAGTGGATCGCGTCCAGCCCCAGGAGGTCGCCGGCCAGCGCGAAGCCGGTGATCTGTTCGGTCCCGTCATCGGAGATCAGCACCGTTTTCAGTGCCCCGGTGCGGACCGCGTACAGCGCTTCGAACTTGGTCCCCATGGTGAACAGGGGCGCACCCTTGGCGATCGGCCGGCGTTGCTGGACGATTTGGTCGAGTTGCCAGAGTTCATCCTGGGGCAGGCCCATAGGCAGGCAGAGCTGGCGGAGGGTGCAGTGCTGGCAGGCTTGAGTGGGTCGTAGCGTCATGGGTGCAGGGTAGCCGTTTTTTCGACGTTGGGGAAAGCGATTTTCGGGGTATGCCATCGGGGGCGGGAATGCGGTACTGTCCCCAAGAGTTGTAGGCGATTACAGAAGGTTTTGCCGTCGGTCAGGGGGTCGCGCCCCGAGATGACTCGGGGTCCCCTCCCTCCGACGGCTGCGTGGACAATGCGGGCCATCGGTAATTAGACTGAGTCTAAAGTCTGCGGCGTGGTCAGGGTCGGCATTACGCGTGGGGGCTGAGAGACCCGACTGCCAGAACAAGGACAGGGGGAGCGATGATCGAGCGGTTACTGGAGCAATACATACGCTACGGGACCTTCGTGCTGCGGCATCCGGATGGCCGTGAGCAGCGTTTCGGGAACGGCGCGCCGGAAGTCACCATGCAGGTGCATGACAAGGCGGCGTTGCGCAAGATTGGGCGCGACCCGGGCTTCCAGCTGGGCGAGACCTACATGGACGGCCTGTGGTCGCCCGGCCCCGAGGGCCTGCAGGTGTTCCTCGACGTGGCCATGCGCAACTTCGCGCCGATGTTCAAGCAGCGGGTCAACCCTGCAGTGCGCATGCTGCGGGCCCTGATCGAGCAGGGCAACAAGGTGGCGCGCTGCTACCAGAACATCGCCCATCACTACGACGTCGATGAGTGGCTTTATCGTCAGTTCCTGGACGAGGGCATGTTCTACAGCTGCGCCTATTTCGAGCGCCCGGACATGACGCTGGAAGAGGCGCAGCAGGCCAAGTGCGCAATGCTGCGCAAGAAGCTGATGCTGGAGCCGGGGATGCGCGTGCTCGACATCGGTTGCGGCTGGGGCGGTCTGGCCTTCCATCTCGCCGAGCATGCCGACGTGCAGGTAGACGGCGTGACGCTGTCGAAGGAGCAGCTGCGGGTTGCCCGTGACGAGGCCAAGCGTCGGGGGCTCGAGGATCGAGTGCGGTTTCTCTATCAGGACTACCGCGAACACGACGACCAGTACGACCGCATTGTCAGCGTCGGCATGTTCGAGCATGTGGGCACGCCCAACTACGAGACGTTCTTCCGGCGCGTACATGATCTGCTGAAGCCGGAAGGCATCGCGGTGCTGCACACCATCGGGCGGCAGGAACCACCGGGTACCTCCAACCCCTGGCTGAGCAAGTACATCTTTCCGGGCGGGTATACGCCGGCCCTGTCCGAGGTGATGGGCGCGCTGGAGCCCACGCCGCTGTGCACCACCGATATCGAGTTCTGGCGCCTGCATTACGCCGAGACGCTGGCCGAGTGGTATCGCCGCTTCCAGACGGTGCGGGCCGAGGCCGTCGAACGCTTCGATGAGCGTTTCTGCCGCATGTGGGAGTTCTACCTGGCCAGTTGCGAGGGCACCTTCCGCTGGTGGGATCAGGTGGTGTTCCACGTGCAGATGGCCAAGCAGCAGGATGCGGTGCCGCTGACCCGCGATTACCTCTATCGGGACGATGCCCCCGAAGTGATCTCCACACCGCCCGGGAAGGCCCGGGCACAGCGCAGCGACGCCGCCTGAAGGCGAGGCGAGGCGAGGGGAGCGATCCGGGGCCGATCCCGAAAGTACTGCAAAACTCGGGCGAACCGAACGCGCATTCCCTACACTAGTGGTCACGTTGCGGCCATGCCGGCGGTAACCACCCATTCCGGAGCAGGGGCGCGTGTTCGGTCGCTTTCGTAAACGCAGGGAGGCACAGGGCCAGGAAAGCCCGCAGGCCGGCGGACCGTCACAGGAACATGTCCTGATCGAGGCGGCCGGGCGCAGCCGCATTACCGAGGTGGCCGCCACCGCGCGGCGTGTTCCCTGGTCGCTGAACTTCCTGCAGTTGCTGTGGGCCGCCGGGCCAGTCACGTTCCTGGCGATGCAGGGCGGCTACTTCCTCGGTTTCGGCCATGCCGCCCCGGCACAGAACTTCATCTTCTTTGCCGTTTACACCCTGCTGTTCGGGGTCATCGGCCTGGTCGCGCGCTTCGTCGCGGATGCCACACGGGGCAAGCGCCAGGAGCGCTCGCGCGATCAGCTGCGCAACACCATCGACTTGCTGCCGGATCTGCTGTTCGTCACCCGCGACCTGGCGATGGGCGAGATGACCCCGGACATGCGTCGGCGCAAGGCAGCCCAAGTCCTGCTGCACGAAGTGGATATCGCCCCCGAGGCCGTGGCGGTCGCGGTGCGCGAGATGACCGGCGATGCCAGCCTGGCGGCCGCCGCGGAGCAGATCGAGATTTATCGTCGCCTGGGTCTGCGCTCGCGCGTCGCGGATCTGGTGGATGCGACCGAGGACTCCCGGCTCGCGGCCCTGGAGAAGCTGCATCACGAGGCGCCGGAGGTTGCGGACCTCCTGCGCGACCGCCTGCGGGGCGTGGCGCCAACCCAGGAGGACGGTGTGCGCCGGGTGGATCAGTTCCTGGATCGACTGTTCTCCGCCGCGGACGCCGATGACCTGGCGCGCTGCACCCTCGACGACGTACAAGCGATCTTTGTCCTCGCCTTCGAGTTGGTGAACGGACGCCAGATCAAGCGGCTGAGCTTCGAATGGTCGGGGGGCTGGCAGCTCGGGGCGGCCCTGGACCGCCTCGAATCCCAGGGCAACCGCTTCCGTGTGGCTCAGGCCGGGGTAGTCAGCCGCCTGCGCTCGCTCGGCATCCTGCTATCCCAGCACGAGGCGTCGGGCCTGGATCCACAGGCCCTGCGCGAGCCGATCGTCAGTCTGGGACGTCAGGTGCTGGAGGCGCTGCAGCGACTGGAGGATCTCGAACCTCCGGAAAATTCCGCGGATGGGCAGCTCCTCGGTCTTGCGCTGCGCCGAGTCGAGGACCTGCGTGAGGCGCGCGACCACCTGATGCAGTCGCAAAGCCGCTACACCAACGCGGTGGAACGCTGGGAGGCCCTGCGTCGGGCGCAGGTGGAGAAGCGCGGCGAGAAGCGCTGGTTCAAACGCAGCGTGCGCGGCATCCGGGTGAGCGAGGAGCTGATCGAACTGACCGACGACCAGAAGCTGAAACTGGCCAGCCACTTCTGCTCTTTCCTCAAGGAACTCAAGATCGAGCGCGAGGGTGACCTGTTTTACTTTGGCGGCTCGGCACTGGATGCGGAGACCGCCAAGCGGATCGGGATCCAGCTCGCCTTGATCATGGAGCCGCTGGTGGATCTTACGAATCCCAGTATCCAGCGCGCGATCTATGCCAACCCCGCGGCCTATCTGGGCGGGCTCTACGTGGGCATGAGCGCGGATGCCAAGGCAGGCCTGGGCTCGGCCATGGTGCGCAAGGTCCGGCAGGATCTCGGGCGCATGGCCGAGTGGCTGGCGCTGCGCCTCACGCGCATCTACAACCTGCCACTGAGTGACTCCATGCGCGATTTTCTGGTCAGCCACTATGGGGCCAATCGCGAGCGCCTGGAGATGCTGGCGACCCATACCGGGGACGAGTCGCACCCGGTGGCGCTGCGTGCCGAGCGCTCGCCTGAGTTCGACGCCATGCTGCAGGACAAGGCTTGGGGGCTGCTGCTCAAGCGCGGGACCCGCTACCTGTACGCGGAGGAACGGCGCCGCCGCTGATCGGCGGCGACACGCGAGCCTGCCAGCGTCATGCGAGAGCGCCTGGTGGGTGGGTTGGAGGCTGGTAATTTTGCACCCAACTGTGTAGGGTTCGCTGCGTTCCTCGGTGCCCGACCAGGCCTGGCTTGGCGGGTTAAACGGGAAGATCGGTGAGTCTCCGGCGGGCTGCAAGGCCTCGGGACGAGTCCGACGCTGCCCCCGCAACGGTGATCGAGCGAGAGACCGTCCGTCGGTTTCTGATGGTCGCGGCCAGTGCCACTGAACATGATGTTCGGGAAGGCGCCGCACCGGACGCTCGTCAGCCCGGAGACCGGCCAGGGAATGATCGCGCGGCATGCGGCGGGCATGCGAGGCGGATGATCGTGCCGGGCCGTTCGCCGGTCCTGGCCGATCCCCCTCGTGTCTGTCTCCCCCTGTCTGCGCGATCCCGACGAATCAACGGCGTGCGGGCGGCTCGCCGGGAGACTCTACACAATGAAACGCACAGCACTTTCCGCGGCCATCCTGCTGGCCACCAGTCCCGCCCTGGGGGACACACCGAATACCGACGAAGCCCAGACGCTGGAGACCGTCCAGGTCACCGCCTCGCGCATCGCCCAGACAGTGGACGAGACGCTCGCTTCGGTGACCATCATCGACCGCGAAGAGATCGAACGCCTGCAGCCCCAGCAGTTCACCGACCTGCTGGAAGGGCGGGCCGGGATCGAGACCTCCCAAAACAGCGCCTTCGGCAAGACCAGCTCCGTCTACACCCGCGGGACAAGCTCCGACCACACGCTGCTTCTGATTGACGGCGTGCGCATGGGGTCCGCCACTAGTGGTGGCGCCAGCTGGCAGTTTCTGCCGCCAGAGGCGATTGAGCGTGTGGAGATCGTGCGTGGGCCACGTACCAGCATCTACGGTTCCGATGCGATTGGTGGTGTGGTGCAGACCTTCACCCGAGAAGGCCGCAAGGGGCCTCCGAAAGTCAACGCGTTTGTGGGAGGCGGCAGCTTCAATACGCGGGAAGCGGGGGTTGGCGTAGCGGGCGGCACCGATAACACGAACTACAGTTTCTCGGTCAGCCACTTCGAGACCGACGGCATCAACGTGCAGGACGGTGTCGGTGACGACGACCGTGATGGTTACGACAACACCTCGTTGGCGACCAAGGTGTCGCACCGTCTGGATAACGGCGTCGAATTCTTCGGAAACATCCTGTATTCGGAAGGAACGACGGAGTTCGACAGCGGCTCGATCTTCTCTCCGGATGAATCCGACTTCGTGCATGCCGCACTTCGCGGTGGCGTAAGGATTCCCGTGACGCAGCGCTGGGATACCGAGCTCGCTGTTGGGCACAGTCGTGACGAATCGGATAACTTTCTTGAGGGTGAATTCTTTTCCCAGTTCGATACGCGGCGCGATCTGGTCGACTGGCGCAACGATATCGAAATTGCGGATAACGTTTATTTAATTACCGGCATCGACGCGTACGAGGACCGGGTAGAAAGTACAACCGACTACGACGAAGATTCGCGGTACAACGTCGGTGCGTACTCCGTGATTCATGTGGACCTCGGTCGGCATGACCTGGAAGGCAGCCTGCGCTACGACGACAACGAACAATTTGGTGACAAGGTTACCGGGCAGGTGGCCTGGGGTTATCAGATGACCGACCCGCTCCGTCTGCGGGCGTCCTACGGCACTGCGTTCAAGGCACCGACCTTCAACGACCTCTATTTCCCCGGATTTGGTAACACCGACCTGGAGCCGGAGAATTCGCGGACCTTCGAAGTCGGGGCGCGCTACACGCAAGGGGCCTACTATGCCGATGCCGCCATTTTCCGCACCGAACTGGACCAGATGATCGGTTTTGATCCGGTTGCATTCCGGGCTGAAAATATCGATGAAGCGCGCGTTCAGGGTGTCGAGCTGGAAGCGGGTTACGCGAGTACGCGCTGGGTCTCCCGCGCTTCGCTGACGTTGATGGATGCCGAAGACCGTGAGACGGGCAATGAACTTCGACGGCGCTCGCCAGTGACGGCGCGGTTCGATCTGGATCGGCAGCTTGATCGTTTCTCGGTTGGCGGCTCGGTGATCGCCAAGAGCCGGGCATTCGACGATCAGGATAATGATGTACGCCTGTCGGGTTACGGGTTGCTGAACCTGCGCGCGAGCTATCAGATCCATCCGGAATGGCAGCTTCAGGCTTCGGTCCAGAACGTGTTCGACAAGGACTACGAGACGGCGGGCGGCTACAACCAGCCGGGGCGTGCCGCGTTCGTGAAACTGCGCTATCAGCAGAGGTGATCCATGGGTAATCGACTGTCGAAGATTGCGACCCGCACGGGTGATGAAGGCCGAACCGGCCTTGGTGACGGCTCGCGAGTGGACAAGGACTCGCATCGCGTCGAGGCCTTCGGTGATGTGGATGAGCTGAACAGCGTGATCGGCCGGTTGCTGATCCATGACCTGCCCGAAGAGGTCCGGCGCTCGCTGGCGCTGGTGCAGCACGAGCTGTTCGACCTGGGGGCGGAACTGGCCGTGCCGGGCCATCAGGCGTTGCCGGATGCCTCCGTGGAGCGTGTGGACGTGGAGCTTGAGTCCTTCAACGATGATCTGCCGGCCCTGGAGGAGTTCATCCTCCCGGGCGGCGGGCCTGCCGCGGCCGATTGTCATATCGCCCGTACGGTCTGCCGCCGGGCGGAACGGCGTCTCGTTGCGCTCAATCACCACGAGGCGTTGCGCCCGGGTTCGCTGGCCTACATCAACCGGCTGTCGGATCTCCTGTTTGTGCTCTGTCGCGTGCTCGCGCGCCACGAGAACGGCGAAGAGGTCCTCTGGCAGCCGGCCAGCCGGCGTGGCTGAAGCGCTCTTCTGAGGGGCGCCGCTGCGGCGGCGCCCCAATCCCATTGCAGTGGTCGCTGGCGTGTCGGGTACACGCCTCGCGGCCCCTTGCGCCTGTTTTTCGGGAAATCTCCATGCGTTTTCGTCGCACAACCCTGATTGCTATTGCGTTTTTTCTATTCGGCGTCGGAACGGCCGGGGCCGGGCCGCTCCTGGTGGGTGTTGTTTCCGATCGCTCGGCGGCGGAGGTCGCCGCCGGGGCGCATCGCTTCCTCGAGGCCCATCCGGAGGCGGAGGTCGTACTGCGCACCCCGGAGCAGCTCACGGACAAGTCGGACGAGGCCGTCGCGGCGCTGTGGCGCGAGGCGGACGCGGTGCTCGTCGCGGCCGTCTTCGGGGATCAGGCCGCGCGCCTCGATCGCCTGTTGCGGGAGGCCCCGCCGCCCGAGGGAGCCCCGATCCTGGCCATCAACAGCGTTCGCCACCTGACGGCGTTGTCGCGGATCGACGGTGAGGCCGTACTCGCGGGGCTCGATGACGAGATGCGTACCGAACTGGCGGCCAACCCGGATCCGGGTGAGGACCCGCGCGCGCACCTGTCCCGACAGCAGGAGCGCTTCCCCGAACAGGCGGACTGGCTGACCGGGCGGGCGTTCTACCAGGGGCGCACGCCGGAGAACATGGAGGGCCTGATGCGCTGGCTGGCCGCGCATGGCGGGCACGCGATCGACGTACCGGACCCGGACCCGCGCGAGACCATCCGCTACTACCGCCATGGCAGCTCCAGCCCCGATTCGGACGCCCTCGATCTGGAGGAGGGTCCGGCCGTGGCGCTCCTGGATCTGGATACCGGCGACCGGCCGGGCGACCGCGCCCTGCTGGATGCGGCCTGCGAGGCCCTGGAGAACCGCGACATCCAGTGTTTTGTGGTGCTCGCGCGCTGGGGCGGGGCGAGCCGCGAGGCGATCGAGACGCTGGAGAAGGTGACCGGGCCGGCGGATCTCGCCGGGATCGTGAGTCTGCAGGACTTCGTGGTCGGCGGGGGCGGCAACCGCGAGGCGGTGGCCGAGGCCTTCGGCGAGCTGGATGTCCCGGTGATCAAGGGCATCCGCCTGGCGGATGTGAGCGCAGCCCAGTGGCGGCTGTCGCACGAAGGCATCCCCTGGGACAAGGTGCACTACCACGTGGCCATGCCGGAGTTGCAGGGTATGAGCCAGCCGATGGTGCTGGCGGCCGCGGGCGCCCCGGAACAGGATGAACGCACGGGTGTGCGCCTGATACTGACCGAGCCGGTGGGCGAGCGCGTGGAGGCTTTGGCCGACCGGGTGGCAAGCTGGCAGCGGCTGCGCACCCTCGACAACGCGGACAAGCGGGTCGCGGTCGTCTACTACAACCATCCGCCGGGTCGCCAGAACATCGGCGCGGACAAGCTGGATGTGCCCGAGTCCCTGCTGGAGATGTTGCAGCGGCTGGAGGCGGCCGGCTATGACCTGGGCGACAACGTGCCGGAGGATGCCGAAGCCCTGCTGGACATGATCCAGGACCGGGCGGTGAATCTCCCGGAGCAGGCAGATGCGCTGGACGCGATCGCCGGCCGGGTGGCCGCGCTCGATCGCGAGCAGTACCAGGCCTATTTCGACGCCCTGCCGGAGTCGATCCGGGCCGAGTTGGTGGATGGCCCGATCGGCTACCTGCAGGCGAGGCTGGAGGCGGCCAAAGCCGCCGACGAGATCGATTTGGCACAAGCCGCGCTGGAAAGCGGTGTCGGTGATCTGCGCCACATGCTCGAGAGCTATCCGCACGCGGCCCAGGATCGAGCGCTGGATCTGCTCGCACAATTCGAGGCGGCCTGGGAGGCCACGCTGGCGGGTGAGGACGCGCATGCGACGACCGAGCAATTGCGCAAGGCGCTGGTGCGCACGGGCATCCCCGGCCTGACCGGCTGGGGCGAGCCGCCGGGCGAGGCGATGACCCGCGACGGCGAGATGCTGTTCCCGGGGATCGAGTTCGGCAACGTGTTCATCGGCCCGCAGCCGCCGCGCGGCTGGGAGGTCAGCGAGCGCCTGCTGCACGCGAATACCACCTTCCCGCCGACCCACCAGTATGTCGGTTTCTACCACTGGATCCGCGATCACTTCGAGGCGGATGCGCTGGTCTATGTCGGCCGCCACTCGACCCGGGAATTCCTGCCTCGCCGGCGCGCGGGGCTGGCGCCGGATGATTACCCCGAGATCCTCGGGGGCGCCCTGCCAATCATCTATCCCTACATCGTCGATGGCGTGGGTGAGGGCATCCAGGCCAAGCGCCGGGCCATGGGCGTGATGATCAGCCACCTGACCCCGCCACTGGCGGCCACCGAGCTGTACGACAGTCTGCTGGAGCTGCGCCAGCTGGTGGAGACCTACGAGGCGGCCGCGCAGCCGGATGCCGCGACACGTTCGCGGGCGGCCCAGACCCTGCGCGAACGTATCGAGGATCTCGGCCTGACCGAGACCATCGAGCACGAACTGGCCCGGGGCCATCATCATGACCACGGGCACCACCATGACGAACACGGGGATCACCACGACGGTCATCATGATGAACCCGATTCCGGGCACGGCGAAGGTCACGAGGATGATCACGGCGACGAGTCTCGGGATGCGGATCATCACCGGGAACATGGGGATGAAGCGCACGAACATGCCCATGAGCATAACCACGAGAACGAGCATGCGGACGAGGGTCATGACGACCACGGAACCACCTCGCTCACGGAGATGGACGAGGAGCTTCTGGTCCACGAGATCGGCCACTACCTGACCGACATGCAGGAAGACCAGATGCCGCTGGGGCTGCACGTGTTCGGGCGCGACTGGAGCGACGAGGCCGTGGACACCATGCTCGAGTCGATGGCCGGTGACGAAGCGGTCGGGGACGACTGGGCCGCCAAGCTGCGTGGATCCCCGGCCAGTGAACGTGCGCATCTGCTGGCGGCACTGGAGGGACGTTTCGTGCCACCGGGGCAGGGCAACGATCCGATCCGCACGCCGGAGGTGTTGCCAACCGGGCGCAACTTCCATGCGCTGGCGGCGGATCTGGTGCCCACGCGTATCGCCTGGGGCATTGGTCAGGAACTGGCTGCGGACGCCCGTGAGCACGGCGATCCCGAGGCCGACGGCAGCGAGGCGATCATCCTCTGGGCGTCGGATACCGTACGCGATGAGGGCGTGATGATCGCCTTTGGCCTGGACATGCTGGGCATTCGCCCGGCCTGGAACAGCCGCGGGATCGTTCAGGGGCTGGAACGCATGGACCTCGACGAGGCGGAGCGTGACCGCCATCGCGATGCCCTGTTCACCACCTCCGGTCTGTTCCGCGACCTGTACGAGGACCAGCTGGTGTGGCTGGATCGTGCCGTCCGCCTCGCGCTGGATGGCTCGTCCGAGATCATTCTTGCGGAATACCCTGAGCTGGAACCGGCACTGGAAGCGGCCCTGGCCCCGCTGGGGCCGGACCTGCGCGATCCGGGCGACGAGCCGCTGGCGCGTAACGATGTGGCCGCGCAGTGGGTGGAGGACACCCAGGCCCTGCGCGGCGCAGGCCTCAATGGCGTCGAAGCGGGTCAGCAGGCCGCGCTGCGTGTGTTTGGTACCGCCCCCGGGGCCTATGGGGCCGGGGTCAATCGTCTCGCGGACCGTTCCGGGGCCTGGGAGGATCGTGCCGAACTGGGCGCCGCCTATATACGCCGCATGGGACATGCCTACGGGGCGGACGAATCCGGCGGCTCCGCGCACGAGGCCTTCGAGGCCCGGCTGGGCCAGGTCGGGCGCACCTACCTTGGGCGCGCCTCGCACCTCTACGGCCTGCTGGACAACGACGACGGTTTCGATTTCCAGGGCGGGCTGTCGACCGCGGTCGAGAGCATCCGCGGCGAGGTGCCGGACAACCGCGTGCTGCAGCACGCCGATCCGGACGACCCGCGGGTGGAGACACTGGGCCGCGCGTTGATGCGCGAGCTTCAGGGGCAGAACCTGAACCCGCAGTGGATCGAGCCGCTGATGGATCACGGCTATGCCGGGGCCCGCACCATGGCCCGGGATTTCGTCGACAACCTTTGGGGCTGGCAGGTCACCAACCCGGAGATCATCCGCTCCTGGGTCTGGGACGAGGTGCACGACGTGTATCTGCAGGACCGCCACGGGCTGGGCCTGGACGCGTTCCTGGCCGACGGCCACAACGTGCACGTGAAGACCCATCTGCAGGCCGTTCACCTGGTCGCGGCCAGCCACGGGTTCTGGGACGCCGATCCCGAGGTGCTGGATGCCTTGTCCGAGCGCTTCGCGGAACTGGTCGCCGAGCACGGCCTGCCCGGCAGCGGTCACACGCGCCCGGATCATCCCATGCTGGACGAGGTGGCCGAGCGCCTGGACGACGCTGACCTGCGCGAGGCCTTCGACGCCGTGCGGGCGGCCGCGCAGATCGATCGGGCGGAGCCGGAAGCCGACCCCAGCCGTGTCACCGAGATCCAGCCGCTGGAAGATCCGGCGGCGCGCGAGATGCAGGAGATCCTCGAGCCGGCCAAGACCGAGGGCGGCCAGGAGCCCGGCGACGAGACGGCGGGTATGCCCTGGCTCCCCTGGCTGGTTGCCGCTGCGCTGTTTCTGCTGCTGCTCGGCGGCATCGCTGCGGGTCGACGGCGATAACCGGGGCGTGGGCATTTTCGGGCCTGTAGGAGCCGAGCCCTCTCGGCGATTGCAGCGTCGGATACGCCCCATCGGCCAGAGGCTGGCCTCCTACACAGGGCCGTGCGAACAAAGGGTAACGAGGTAAACCGAATGACTTTCTCGATCACGATGGAACTGATGGACACCGTGGTGCGCTGGCTGCTGGAGCCAGTGATCGTTGGCCTGCTGGTGCTGGTCGCGGTCGCCGTCTGGGAGCTCGGGCTGGCACTGGGTGAACGCTCCGGTGGGGTACGCCGTCTGGAATTGAGCGGCGATGCCGAACGCCTCGCTTACCGTGCCCGGCGGCGCATCGACCGCGCCGATCTGCTGGCGCGCATCGGCCCGATGCTCGGGCTGATGGGGACGTTGATCCCGCTGGGTCCGGGGCTGGCCGCGATGGGCCGGGGCGAACTGGAAATCCTCGCCCAGGCCGTTACGGTGGCCTTCAATACCACGGTGCTGGGACTGCTGGTCGGCATTCTCGGCTTCCTGCTCGGGCGCCTGCGTCGCCGCTGGTATGACGCGGCGATGGAGCGTATGGAGGCGGCGGCATGAGGGTCCCGCACTACCGCGCCTCGCGCTTCGACGCGCCCGACGAGGAGCCGATGGGCCCGCTGGCCAATCTGGCCGACATCATGCTGGTGTTCGCCGTCGGCTTGATGGTGGTGATGGCCGCCTCGGGTAGCGGGCTGGAACCGGCCAGCGGCGGTGCCGAGATCGAACCCGGGCGCGAGATCCCGGACCCGCCCGAGGGGGCCGGCGAGGCCGGCTCGGGCTTCGAATCCATGGGGCAGGTCTACCGGGACCCGGACACCGGTCGCATGATCCTGATCGGCGAGTGAACGCCGTTGCGTGCCGTGTTGGCCCGCGGGCAATAATCAAGGGGAGTTTCCGATGATCACTCAGGTCTGCCGATACACGCGCGCATTCGGTTGCAGCTGGCCATGGACCCCGGGGACCGGGTTTCTGGCCCTTGTCCTGACCGCGGGGTTGGTGTTTCCGGTAACGGCGACAGCGGGCGAGTGTCCGCGGATTGTCAGCCAGTCGCCGTACATTACGCACTCGCTGGAGTACCTGGAGCTGACCCCCTGCATCGTGGGGGCGAGCCGCTACGACGATCTCGACGTGGAGGATACCGGCGGCATTCTGGACCCGGACGAGCAGGCGATCAGCCGCGTCGAACCGGATCTGGCGTTCACCTCGAGCTGGGTCGAGCGCGATGACTGGGCCGATACCGTGCCGGCCGGGACCCGGGCCATCGTGCTGGGCGGCTTCGAAGGGATGGATGCCGTGCGCGAAAATCTCGAACGCATTGCGGATGCTGCGGGCCTGGACGACGGTGCGGTGCGCGCCGCCGCATTCGACGATGCGTGGCAGGAGGCGGCCAATGCCGTGGGGGCCTCCGGCGAGCGTGCGGTCCTGATGTCCTCGTGCAGCGCGCAAGCCTACGTGTACGGCCCAAAGACCTGGCTGCATGATGCCTTCACCCGCGCGGGATTCGAGGTCGTTGCGAACCAGCCAGGTGTGCATCACCTGAGGCTGTCGGAGGACACCGACGAACTGGCCGATCTGATCAACCAGTATGACGCTGACGTGGTGTTCACCTTCTCTGGGTCCGAGGCTCGCAGCTGCCGAGCGGTGGTCGCATCGAGCCCGGTGAGGGTGGTGAATCTGCCAAGCGGGTATTTCTCGCACCCGGCACCGGTGATCCTGGATGGACTGGCCGAGCTTGAAACGCGGCACACCGAGTGGGCGGCGGCCCAGTAGCTTGTCCGGCCGCACCCGCACCGCGTTTTTCCATTACGAACTGCAGGAGAGAGCGACATGACCAACGATACCGACGCGGCCAAGGCCGAACGCCACGCGCAGCGTATGGCGCGCAAGAAGGAAGTGGTGGACCGCAAGATCGCCGAGGCGCAGGAAGAAAAGGGCGTGTTCCTGATCCTGACCGGCAACGGCAAGGGCAAGAGCTCCTCCGGCTTCGGCATGGTCGCCCGGGCCCTGGGGCACGGCATGCAGGTCGGCATCGTCCAGTTCATCAAGGGGCAGTTCGCCACCGGCGAGGAGGCCTTCTTCCGTGGTCAGGACCACGTGCAGTACCACGTGATGGGCGAGGGCTACACCTGGGAGACCCAGGACCGCGAGAAGGACGTGGAGGCGGCCCGCGAGGCCTGGGCGCATGCCCGCGACATGCTGCGCGACCCGAACGTCGACCTGGTGCTGCTCGACGAGCTGCACATCGCGCTGAAATATCAGTACCTGGACGTGGACGAGGTGCTGGAGGATCTCGCCAATCGCCCGCCCATGCAGCACGTGATCACCACCGGTCGCGCCGCGCCCAAGGCCCTGATCGAGGCCGCCGACACCGTCAGCGAGATCGGTGTGGTCAAGCACGCCTTCCAGGCCGGCATCAAGGCGCAGAAGGGGATCGAGCTGTGAGTGTGAGCTGCCCCGCCGCGTTCGTGGCGGCCCCGGCCTCGGGCCAGGGCAAGACCACGATCACCGCCGGCATCGCCCGCTACCACCGCAACCAGGGCCGCCGCGTGCGCGTGTTCAAGACCGGCCCCGACTTCCTCGACCCGATGATCCTGGAGCAGGCCTCCGGCCACCCGGTCGACGCCCTGCATCTGTGGATGGTCGGGGAAGAAGCCTGTCGGGCGATGCTGTACGAGGCGGCCCAGGAATCCGACCTGATCCTGGTGGAGGGCTCGATGGGGCTGTTCGACGGGGATCCCTCCGGCGCGGATCTGGCCCAGGCCTTCGGCTTGCCAATCCTGGCCATGGTCGATGCCAGCGGCATGGGCCAGACCTTCGGGGCGCTGGTGCATGGCTTGTCGACCTACCGTCCGGGCCTGTCGTTTGCCGGCGTGATTGCCAACCGGGTGGGTAGCCCCGGCCATGCGCGGATGCTGGAGGACTGCACCCCGGAGGCGATCCGCTTCTTTGGTGCCGTGCAGCGTAACGAGACGCTAAGTGTCCCGGATCGCCACCTGGGCCTGGTCCAGGCGGGGGAGATCGGCGATCTGGATGCGCGGCTGGAGGCGGCGGCGGCCGCGATCGAAGAGGCCGCCGTGACAGGGCTTCCGGAGCCCGTGACCTTTCATCCAGAGGCGATCGCGCCGATCGAGGCGGCGCTGTCCGGCGTGCGCATTGCCATTGCACGGGATGCGGCCTTCGCCTTCATGTATCCGGCCAATCTGCGCCTGCTGGAGAAGATGGGCGCCGAGCTGCGGTTCTTTTCCCCGCTTGCGGGGGACGGGCTGCCAGAGGCCGATGCCGTCTGGCTCCCGGGCGGTTACCCCGAGTTGTATCTGGATCAGCTGTCCGCCAATACCGGCCTGAAGTCGGACCTGGAGGCCCATCATGCGGCGGGCCGCCCGATTCTGGCGGAGTGCGGGGGCTTTCTCTACCTGCTGGACGAACTGGCCGATCGCGAGGGCCATGCCGCGCCCATGGCCGGGCTGGTGCCGGGCAAGGCCCAGCTGGCGGACCGCCTGCAGGGCCTGGGTCTCCAGGCGGCCCCGCTGCCCGAGGGCGAGTTGCGGGGGCATACCTTTCACCACACCCGCTCGGAAGTCGGGCTGGAACCCTATGGCCACTGCTGGCGGGCCCGCGGGACGGGCTCGCAGGGGGAGGCGATCTATCGCGATGGTCGCCTGACCGCCACTTACCTACATGCCTGGTTCCCTTCTAACCCCGCGGCCACGGCTCAGCTGTTTCGATCATGAGTGATCGGCAGCGGGACAAGGTGACGCGGATCGGGTGTGGGGCACGCGCCGGGGCCCGCCTTCCGTTACGCGGCGAGCGAAAGCCCGGCTGCGTGGATCTGGTCGGAGCAGGGCCGGGCGATCCGGGTCTGCTGACGCTGGATGCGGTGGCCGCGATGCAGCACGCCGATGTCCTGCTGCACGACCGCCTGATCCCGGAGGCGATCCTCGAGCTGGCCAATCCGCAGGCGCAGCGCCTGTATGTGGGCAAGGCCCGCTCACGGCACAGTTGCGATCAGGGGGACCTGAACGAGCGCATGATCGCGCTGGCACGGGAGGGGCACTACGTGGTGCGCCTGAAGGGTGGAGATCCGTTCGTCTATGGGCGCGGCGGCGAGGAGGCCGCGGCGATCGCCGCGGCCGGGATCCCGGTCCGCATCGTGCCGGGGATTACGGCAGCGGGTGGCTGCGCGGCGTATGCCGGGATCCCTCTGACCCATCGCGATCATGCCTATCGCTGCCAGTTCGTGACCGCCCATCGGCGTGCCGGCGAGACGGATCTTGACTGGGCCTCGCTGGTCCAGCCGCAGCAGACTCTGGTGGTGTACATGGGGCTGCACACCCTGGCCGAGGTCTGCGGCGAGATGATGGCGGCGGGCGCGGATGGTGCGATGCCGGCCGCGCTGGTGGAGCAGGGCACACGCCCGATGCAGCGCGTCATCGAGGGCACGCTGGCTGACCTCCCGACGCAGGTGGCGGATCTCGCCATCCAGTCGCCCGCGTTGCTGATCGTGGGCGAGGTGGTGCGCCTGCGCGAGACGATTGCCGCGCAAGGTGCCCAGTCCGTCCCGGGAACGCATGAAATCGGCTGACACGAACCATCCGCGGGGCGCCATGCGCCCGGAGACGCCCGAGACCACCGGGCGCCTGCGCACCGGCCTGACCACCGGTGTCTGCGCGACCGCGGCCGCCGTCGCCGATGCCCGCTGGCTGCTGGAGGGGCAGCGGCTCCAGACGGTCGAGGTCACCCTGCCTAGGGGACAGGTGGTGAGCCTGGCACTGAACGACCTGGAACCGACCCCGGGTGGTGCGGTCGCCGGGGTTATCAAGGATGCCGGCGATGATCCAGATGCGACCCACGGGGCGCGAGTCTGGGTCGAGGTGACCCTGTGCGGTGCGCCCGGCGTCGAATTCATGGCGGGCGCCGGGGTGGGTACGGTCACGCGTCCGGGTCTGGTGCTCGCACCGGGCGAACCGGCAATCAATCCGGTCCCGCGGCGCATGATGCAGGGCCACCTGGAGGCGCTTGCCGAGGCGAGCGGTTACAGCGGGGGCTTTCGCGTCACGGTTGGCGTGGACGGCGGCGAACGGATTGCCGAACGGACCATGAACGCGCGCCTGGGCATCCTCGGGGGTCTTTCGATCCTGGGCACGACCGGGATCGTGCGGCCGTTTTCCTGTGCCGCCTATATCGCGTCCATCCATCAGGCCATCGACGTGGCCCGCGCCAACGCGTCTTCGCGCGTGGCCTGTTGTACCGGCGGCACCAGCGAGGCGGCGGTGCGTGATCGCTACGGCCTGGACGACATGGCGTTGATCGAGATGGGGGATCTGTTCGGGGCGGCGCTGAAATACCTGCGGCGCAACCCCTTGCCCGCAGTGGTGCTGGCCGCGGGCTTCGGCAAGCTCAGCAAGTTTGCGGCCGGGCATCTGGATGCCCATAGCCGCAAGTCGCGCATCGATCTCGATGCCCTGGCGGAGGAAGCCGCGGATCTGGGCGCCAGCCCGGACCTGGTGGCGCGCATCCGCGCGGCCAACACCAGTGCCCAGGCCCTCACGGACTGCCTGGAACAAGGCGTGGCGCTGGCCGACCGGATCAGTGCGCGCGCCTGGCAGCGGGCCCGCGGGATGTTGCCGGAGACCACGGCGCTGGAGGTCTGCGCGGTGGATCGGGCGGGCCGCATCGTCGGGTTTGCGGATGGTGCCGCGGGGCTCGCGCCATGACGGCCGCGGCGATTGCCCTGCAGTCGGTGGCCAAGCGCTACGCCGGTGGCCGGGTTGGGCTGGCGAACGTGGATCTGGAGGTGCCGGCGGGCCGCTTTTTGGGCCTGCTGGGGCCGAACGGGGCCGGTAAGACCACCCTGGTGGGGTTGTTGACCACGCTGGTGCGGGCGGATCGCGGTTCGATCCGGGTCTGCGGGTACGACGTGGCCACGCAGGCGGTTGCGGCGAAGGCGTGCATGGGCGTGGTACCGCAGGAGGTCAACTTCAACAGCTTCGAACCGGTGGGCGAGATCGTCGAGGCCCAGGCGGCTTACTACGGGCTGTCCCCAAGGCGCGCGCGCGAGCGAACCGGCGAGGTGCTGAAGCAGGCGGGGTTGCTGGACCGGCGCGAACAGTCGGCCTGGGGCCTGTCGGGGGGCATGAAGCGGCGGCTGATGATTGCCCGGGCCCTGGTGCACCGCCCCCGCGTCCTGCTCCTGGACGAGCCGACGGCGGGGGTGGACCTGGAGGGGCGCCATGCCACTTGGGAGCTTTTGCGTGGCTTGAACGCGGACGGCGTGACGATCCTCCTGACCACCCACTACCTGGAGGAGGCGGAGACCCTGTGCGACACCCTTGCGATCCTGGATCAGGGCGAGATCGTCGCGCGCGGTGACACCGGCGAACTGCTGCACGGGCTGAACGTGCAGACCCTGGTGCTGGAACTGAACGCGCCGCTGGACGCGGCCCCGGCGCTGGAGGGGTTGGCGATGCGTCTGACCGATCGCTGGACCCTGGAGGTCGACCTGCCGCAGGGCATGGAGGTGAATGACCTGTTCGACCGCCTGGGCGCAAGCGGGGTGCGTGTCGCGGGAGTGCGCAACAAGCGCAACCGGCTCGAGTCGCTGTTCCTGCAGCGCATCGCGGAACGCGCTGCCGCACCGCCGGGGAGGGGGACATGAGACTCGCGGCTTACGGATTTGCCTACCGCGGGATGGTGGTCAAACAGGTGCGGCGTTTCCTGCGCGCCTGGGTGCAGAACCTCCTGCCATCGGTGGTGACGACGGTCCTGTTCCTGGTGATCTTCGGTCACCTGATCGGGCGTGAGCTCGGCACCATGCGGGGTGTCGATTACGCCGATTTCATCCTGCCCGGCCTGATCATCCTGGCGGTGGCCACCAATGCCTACAGCAATGTGACGCTGGCGTTCTACGGCGCACGGCTGCAGCGACATATCGAGGAACTGCTGGTCGCGCCGCTGCCTGCCTGGCTGATTGTGGCGGGCTTCGCCACCGGCGGTGTGATTCGCGGGCTGCTGGCGGGTGCGCTGGTGGCGCTGGTCGCGATTCCGTTTACCAATCTCCAGTTGCACCACCTGGCGGCCACGCTGGGGATTGCGCTGATCAGCGCCTTGCTGTTCGCCCTGGCCGGGCTTCTGAACGGCCTGTATGCGCGCAGCTTCGACCATACCTCCGTGGTGGCCACGTTCGTGCTGACCCCGCTGATCTACCTGGGCGGCCTGTTCTACCCGGTAGAACGGATGCCCGAGCCCTGGCAGTCCCTGGCGGTACTGAACCCGCTTTATTACATGATCGAGGGCTTTCGCTACGGCCTGCTGGGGACCGGCAGCTTTGCCTGGGCCGCGACCTTCTGGGTGCTCGTGGGTGCAACCCTCGTCGTTGGCGGGCTGGCCTGGGCGCTGGTGGCCCGCGGTGTGAGGATCCGGACATGAGTGTGGGTAAGGTGCAGCGATGAGCGCTGATCATTCGCGGACGCGCCAGGCCTGTCCGGGCGTGGCCGCGCCGATGGCCACCGGGGACGGTCTGCTGATGCGGGTGCGGCACCCGATCGGGGGGCTGGATGCAGGGCAGGCGCAGATCATGGCGGAAGTGGCGCGTCGCTTTGGTTCCGGTGTCCTGGAGTTGACCAGCCGCGGCAATCTGCAGTTGCGTGGTTTGGACGCGGCGGGGTTGGAGCCGGCCCGCGCCGAGCTGGAGCGTGCGGGGTTGGCGGATCGCGACCCTAAGGCGGAGGCGGTGCGCAATGTCCTGGTGGCCCCGGTGACCGATATCGACCCGGAGGCGGCCATGGATGTGCAGCCTGTCGCGCGGGATCTCGTGCGGGCGCTGGGGGACCACCCGCGCCTGCGGGCATTGCCCCCGAAGGTGGGGGTGCTGGTGGAGGCCGGCGGCGGTTTGCCGCTGGATGAGGTGCCGGTGGATTTGCGACTGGAGGCCTGTACGGCGCTGGGAGGGGTTTGGTTTCGCGTAGCCGTGGGGACGTCCAGTCGCACGGCTACGGTGCTGGGCTGGACGTGCCCGGAGAAGGTCGTGGACGTTGCCCTGGCGGTGCTCGAACGATTCGTCGCATTGCGCGTAGGCGATGTGGATCCGCCGGGGCGGCTGGCTGGCGCCGTGGCCCGGCTTGGCCCCGAGGCGTTGACGCCGCCGGGGCTGGAGCGGGTGCTCCCGGGCGGCGACTGGGTCGCGGCGCGGATCCCCGGATACGCGGATGCCGGGATTGGGATGTGTCTGAACGGGCGCGCCTTCGGGATCGTGTTTCCGTTCGGGGCCTTGCGCGCCGAGGCGCTGCAGGGGCTGGCCGAGCATATCCGGGCGCACGACGGACGCTTGCGGCTGACGCCGTGGCGCAGCCTGCTTCTGACCGGGGTACCTCCTGTGGAGCCGGACCGCGTCACCGAGTGGGGTGGCGTGACCGATCCGGACGACCCGCGCCTGGCGGTGAGTGCCTGTATTGGGCAGATGGGTTGCTCCGCGGGCAGTACCGCCACGCGGGCGGATGCAGAGGCAGCCGTCGCCGCTGCCTGCGGGTTGCTTGCGGGGGGCGGGCAGGTGCATGTGAGTGGCTGCGACAAGCACTGTGGGCGTCCCGCGAATGCGCAGGTCCTGCTCACGGCGCGGGAAGGCCGTTATGACCTGGCGCTGCAACGCGCCCCCGCGCGATGGGAGACCGTCCTGAAGAGGCTGGAGCCGGGGCAGGTCGAGCCGTCTCTTGCGGCCCTCGATGCCATCGCCCACGAAGAGGGTGGCGGGAATGACTCGAGGATCGAGGCCCTGCAACGGCTGGAGGGAACCGTGCTGACGAGACGTATGAACGCGAAGATGAACAACGGAGATTCAGCATGACGCAGAGCGATACGGCCGGGGCCGTACCCGACTATATCCGCGACGGGGCGGCCATCTACCGGGAGTCCTTCGCGATTATCCGGTCCGAGGCGGAACTGGACCGCTTTCCACAGGAGCTGGTGCCTGCGGTGGTGCGCATGATCCATGCCTGCGGCATGACCGACCTGCCGCGGGACGTCGGGTTTTCGGCCGGCGTGGCCCGGGCGGCCCGCGAGGCGCTGGCCGCCGGCGCGCCGATCCTGTGCGACAGCAACATGGTGGCGCACGGGGTCACGCGGGCCCGGCTTCCGGCGGACAACCCGGTGATCTGCAGCCTGCGGGAGGACGGGGTGGCGGCGGCCGCCGAGCGTCTGGGCACCACGCGTTCGGCCGCGGCGCTGGAATGGTGGCGACCGCACCTGGACGGCGCGGTCGTGGCCATTGGCAATGCACCTACGGCGCTGTTTCACCTGCTGGAGATGCTGCACCAGGGTGCGCCGCGGCCGGCCGTCGTGCTCGGCATCCCGGTGGGGTTTGTTGGCGCGGTGGAGAGCAAGGAGGCGCTGGCCACCAGCCCGCTGAACCTCGATTACCTGACCATTTTCGGGCGCCGGGGTGGCAGTGCCATGGCCGCGGCGGCCATCAACGCCTTTGCGAGTGACCGGATATGACGACATCTCACGAGCTGCATGAAACCTCGGATGCGGGCTGTTTGTATGGCGTGGGCACCGGGCCCGGTGATCCCGAGTTGCTGACACTGAAGGCCGCGCGGCTGATTGCCGAGAGCCCGGTGGTGGCCTACTTCTGTCGCCGAGGCGGTCGTGGCCAGGCGCGCGCCATCGTGGACGCCCACCTGAGTACGGGGCAGCAGGAGATGCCGCTGGAGTATCCGGTGACCAACGAGATCCCGCACGGCTCCGACGAATATCGCCGCCGCATCGAGCAGTTCTTCGATGCCGCCGCCGAGCAGCTGGCCGCCGAATTGGCAGCCGGACGTTCGGTGGTGGTGCTGAACGAGGGCGATCCGTTCTTCTACGGATCGTTCATGCACGTGTACCTGCGGCTGAAGGATCGGTTTCCCACCCACGTGGTGCCCGGCGTGACCTCGATGATGGCCTCGGCTGCGCAATTGTCGACGCCGCTGACCATGCGCGATGACCTGCTGACGGTAATCCCCGGCACGATGCCGATCGACGATCTGCGCCAGGCCCTGCAGGGGACCGATGCGGCGGTCATCATGAAGGTCGGAACCCATCGCGATGCGGTGGTCGGTGTCCTTCAGGAGCTGGGGCTGGATGAACGCGCCTGGTACGTGGAACGCGCCAGCACCGCCGAGGAGCGGGTCCTGCCGTTGTCCGAGATCCCGGAGCGGGTGCCCTATTTCTCGATGATTGTGATCCCCGGGCGCGGGGTTCGGCGATGAGCGGGGATGGCGGTCAGCCGGTCGGTCGGTTGAGTGTGGTTGGGGTCGGGCCAGCCGGGCCGGAATGGATCACGCCGGAGGTCGCTGCCCGTCTCGAAGCGGCAACCGACCTGGTGGGATACGGGCCGTACCTGGAACGGATTGCGGGCACCCATCACCGTGTGCACGCCTCGGACAACCGCGAGGAACTGGCGCGTGCGACCCATGCCCTGGACATGGCCGCCGAGGGGCGGGACGTGGCGGTGGTTTCGGGCGGCGATCCGGGCGTGTTTGCGATGGCGGCGGCGGTCTTCGAGGCCCTGGAAGGGGCGCAGGCTCGGCTCTGGGCGGGCGTCGAGGTGGAGGTGGCCCCCGGGGTTTCGGCGATGCAGGCGGCCGCCGCGCGGCTGGGTGCGCCGCTGGGAAACGATTTCTGCGTGATCTCGCTTTCGGACAATCTCAAGCCCTGGTCGCTGATCCAGCGCCGGGTACGGCTAGCGGCCGAGGCCGACTTCGCCATGGCCTTCTACAACCCGATCTCGCGCGCACGCCCCTGGCAGCTGGGCGAGGCACTGGGCATCGTACGCGAGGTGCAGGGGCCGAACACCCTGGTTGTGCTGGCCACCGCGGTGGGCCGCGGCGAACGCGAAGACGTGCAGATCTCCTCCCTGGGCGAAGTGGACCCGACCACGGCGAACATGAGCACGTTGGTGATCGTGGGTGCCGCGTCCACCCGGGTGGTGGAGCGTCCGTCGGGCCGGCGGCATGTGTACACCCCGCGTTATGTCGAATCGGCGGAATGAGGCGGGAGCCGCGTTAGCCGTGTGCGTCCGGGAGATCCTCCAGCCAGTCGAGTATCGCCTGCGGGGCGTGGAATCGTGGCACCCCGGGGGCGTCCGGCGGGCGTTCGACCATCACGACCGGGATACCCCGTTCGCGAGCCGCCTGCAGCTTGGCGGCCGTGGCATCGCCGCCGCTGTCCTTGGTCACCAGAACGTCAATCGCGTGTTCCCGCAAGAGGCGCGCCTCGTCCTCGGCCGTGAACGGGCCCCGGGCGTGGATCCAGGTGACCCGCGGCAGCGCCGGCGGCGGTTCGGGCGGGTCGATGGTGCGGATCACGTAGTCCAGCTCGGGCGCGGCCTCGAAGGCCTCCAGGTGCTGGCGGCCGGTGGTCAGCAGCACGCGTCGGCCGATATCCGGAAGGGCGCGGGCGGCGGCCGCGAGGTCGGGCACGCGGATCCAGCGGTCCTCCGGCCCGGCCTCCCACGACGGCCGGGTCAGTCGGGCCAGCGGGATGCCGGTGTTGCGTGCGGCCGTGACGGCGTTGGCCGAGATCTGCCGCGCGAACGGGTGGGTCGCGTCCACCAGTGCGTCAATCGCGTGTGCGTGCAGCCAGGCGGCCAGGCCGTCGGCGCCGCCGAACCCGCCGGTGCGCCGAGGCAGCCGCGACGGTCCCGGTTTTCGGGTGCGCCCGGCCAGCGAGACGGTGGCCTGCAGCCGCGGGTGCGCATCCAGCAGCGGCTCCAGCGCTGCGGCCTCGGTGGTGCCGCCCAGCAGCAGAACGTGCCGGGGGCGAGCTGCCCTGGGGCTGGAGTCAGGAGATGAACGGGAGCTCATGAGGATGACCAGTCTAGCCACGAACAGCGAACGAACGCCATGGCTGAACATTGTCGGTGTGGGCGCGGACGGCCTGTCCGGACTGGCAACGGAGGCCCGTGAGGCCGTTGCGCAGGCGACCACGGTGATCGGCGGGGCCCGGCATCTGGAGATGCTGCCGCCGCAGCCGGGGCAGGAACGTCTGCTGTGGCCCTCGCCGCTGGAGACTGCTCTCGACTGGATCGAGGCGCGAGCGGGGAAGCCGCTGTGCGTGCTCGCCAGCGGCGATCCGTTTTGGTTCGGGGTTGGCACGACATTGCTGCGGCGTTTCCCGGTGGAAGCCACCCGCGTGTTTCCGGTGCCATCGGCGTTCAGCCTGGCCGCCGCGCGCATGGGCTGGCCGCTACAGGAGACCCGCTGCCTGTCGGTCCACGGCCGGCCCATGGAGGCGCTGCGCCCGTGGCTGCACGACGGCGCGCGGCTGCTGATCCTCAGCCGCGACGGTGAGACGCCTGGCGAGTTGGCCCAGTGGCTCGATGAATTGGGTTTCGGGGCCTCGACCCTGACCGTTCTGGAACAACTGGGCGGGGCCTCGGAGCGCGTAGAGGCCGCCACGGTGGCGGAATGGAGGACATGTGAGGTGGATCCGCTGAACACGATCGCCCTGGAATGCCGTGCGTCCTCGACGGCCTCCGTGATCGCGGCGAGCGCCGGCCGGCCGGAGGATCAATTCGAGCAGGACGGGCAGATTACCAAGCGCGAGGTGCGTGCGGTAACGCTGGCCCTGCTGGCGCCCGGGCGTGGCGAGTGCCTGTGGGACATTGGTGCCGGGTCGGGGTCTGTCGGTATCGAGTGGATGCTGGCGGATCCAGCGAACCGCGCCGTGGCCATCGAGCCGCGTGCGGAGCGGCTGGAGCGGGTCCGGCGCAATGCGCGTGCCCTAGGGGTCCCGGCCCTGCAATGTATCTCCGGGCGCGCGCCGGAGGCGCTGGATGATCTGTCTGCCCCCGACGCGATCTTCATCGGGGGTGGGCTGACGATGCCCGGGCTGGTGGAACACTGCGTGGAGAGCCTGTGCCCGGGGGGGCGCCTGGTCGCCAACAGCGTGACGGTGGAAGGCGATGCGGTGCTGGCGGCGACGCGCGAGCGCCATGGTGGCGAGCTGACACGGATCAATGTGAGTCGCTCGGAACCGCTGGGCGCGATGTCGGGCTGGAAACCGCTGCGGCCGGTGACCCTGTGGTCCCTGCACCGGAGTTGAACCAGGCGGGATCCTGGGTCGTGCCAGGCGTCGGCTTTGCCTCTGCCTGTACGACGCGGGAGCTGGAGGGTCTGATTCGTGCGGTTCTGGCCGAGGCCCGCGCCATGCCGGGAGCGGAGCGTGCCGGGGCGATCGGGGCCCGGCAGCTGGCGGCGCCGGCGCACAAGAGCGACAGCGCCATGCTGGCGACGGTGGCGCGCGAGCTGGAACTGGAACTCGTATTTCTGTCCGCG
Source organism: Thioalkalivibrio sp. AKL9 (assembly GCF_000377825.1). Lineage (NCBI taxonomy): Bacteria > Pseudomonadati > Pseudomonadota > Gammaproteobacteria > Chromatiales > Ectothiorhodospiraceae > Thioalkalivibrio > Thioalkalivibrio sp. AKL9. The sequence continues at coordinate 168,248 of NZ_KB905109.1, forward strand.
GCCGCGCTGGCGGACTGCGACGGCGTAGTGCTTACGGAGTCGCGGCGGGCACGCGCAACCGCCGATGTCGGGTCGGTGGCCGAGGCGGCGGCGCTGGCGGCAGCCGGCGCAGGCGCGCGTTTGCTGTTGCCGCGTCGTCTGTCAGCGCGGGCCAGCTGTGCGGTGGCCTGGGTCGATGCCCATCACCTATCCAAGGAGTCATCATGACGGTTCATTTTGTCGGAGCGGGGCCGGGTGCCGCGGATCTGCTGACCCTGCGCGGGCGCGATCGCATTGCGGCCTGTCCGGTATGCCTGTACGCGGGTTCACTGGTACCCGAGGCCGTGCTGGAGCATGCGCCGGAGGGGGCGCGTGTGATCAACACCGCGCCGTTGACGCTGGACGCGATCATGGACGAGATCCAGCGCGCGCATGCGGCCGGTGAGGATGTCGCACGACTGCATTCCGGCGATCTGTCGGTGTACAGCGCCCTGGGCGAACAGATCCGCCGCCTGGAGGCGGCCGGGATCGACTACACCATCACCCCGGGCGTGCCGGCGTTTTCCGCGGCCGCGGCGACCCTGGGGCGCGAACTGACCGTGCCGGAGGTGGCACAGTCGGTGGTGCTGACGCGTACGCCGGGACGGGCCTCGTCGATGCCGGAGCGCGAACGGCTGGAGGCTTTCGCCGCGACCGGGGCGACCCTGGCGATCCACCTGTCGCTGCACAATATCGAGACCGTGGTCGAGGACCTGCGTCCGCACTACGGCTGCGACTGTCCAGTGGCGATCGTCTTCCGCGCCAGCTGGCCGGACGAGACCGTGGTGCGCGGTTCGCTGGGCAATATCGTGGAACGGGCAGAGGCCCTGACCACGCGGCGTTCGGCGCTGATCCTGGTGGGGCCGGCTCTGGATCCGGGCGATTTCCGCGACAGTGCGCTGTACGACCCGGCGCACGTGCGCCGTTATCGGGGCATGGACGGGGACTAAGCGTCGCGTCTTCGATCTTCCGCAGGCAGGGACGATCCCGGTGAGCGTTGTGGAGCCCCCGGTGTTCGCCTGCAAGCAGGCTCCTTGTGTCTTGCGGTTCACGGCGATGTGGCAGCCTGCTTGCAGGCGAAGGTGGTTGCTTCCTGGTCAGGATTACGGAAAGGGGCCGCCAGGCGGCCCCTTGGTTCCTACCCGGTTCAGCGGCGGCGGTAGTTGTCGTGACAGGCCAGGCAATGGTGGCGCACGCCGTTCAGGGCCTCGGTGGCGCGAAGCTGGAAGTCTTCGTTCCCCAGGTCCTCGGCCGACTCCACCTTGCGCTGTAGTTGTTGGGCGGCCTCGCGGTAGGCGGCCTTGTACTCGGCGAAGTCCGGGTCTTCCCAGGCCGCGGGCAGGGCTCCGGGTTCGCCGTGCCGCGCGGGTGTCTCGCGTGCGAACCAGGTTTCGATGTCGTCGGCGCGGCGCGCCAGTTCCTCGGCCAGATCGGGCAGACGTCCGGCGAATGGTGCGCCATAACGCAGGATCTGCTCGATGCTGCGGTAGGTGGCGGATGTGCCCTGCATGCTCTGCTGACGGAAGCGCTGGAAGGCCTCGGTGGCGTCCACTGTGTCCGGGTCGTCCAGGGTCTCGCTGTAGTCGTCACCCCAGGGCCCGGGCATCGGAAGCGTCACCTCGCCGGCATGGGCGACGGTGGCGGCGAGCAGGATCAGGACAAGGCCGGTGACCCGGAGGGCCGGTGTGAAGGTGGTTCTAGTCATGTCGGATCTCCTTTCCGGTTTCAGAAGCGGAACTGGTGCTGCAAGTGCAGCTCCCAGTCTGAAGTGCCAGCGTCGCGGTCCAGCCACATCAATTGGGTCTTTTGTCGCTGGCCGCGGTGATACCAGTTGAGGCCGGCGCCCCATTCGCGCTGCCAGCGCTCGTCTCCGTCCAGGTCGTCGCCGGCGTCGTGGCGCAGCACCGCGTGGCGGGCAGCGAACTCCAGTCCCTCCACTGGTAGCGACTGTGCCAGTTCCAGTTCGGCCCCCAAGTCGTGGTAGCTCGCGGTGCGGTCGGGGGAGACATCGCGGCGGAAGGCCGCCAGCGACAGCGAGGTATGGCCGAACTTGACCACCGCGTCGGCGGTGGCAGTGATCCAGTCGGCGCGCTGGTTGGCCACCGTGTCTTCGATGCCGCGGCTCCAGTCGCGCAGGTGATTGCGGCTGGCGGCCTGCACGCCGGCGCCCAGGGCGACCGTGTGTTCCACGGCCTGGCCCACGGTGGTGTTGTCGCGCGGAACCGCCCCTACCGGGGCCCAGGCGCTGCGGGCGCTGAGCAGATGCCCGGAGGTGGATGGGCGCTCGTCGCGCTGGTCGAGGCGCCCCCGGCCGTCAAACACGCCGATGGCCCAGGCGCGGTCGTCGGCCGCGCCACCCAGGAGGGCGACGCCGGTGTCGCGTCCGGCCGGGACCTCGAACTGGTTGCCGGCGATGCTCAGCTCGGTGAACAGGCGATTGGGCCCGCCGATATCCCGTGGCAGCCCGAAGGGCACGGTGAACTGACCGGCCCGCAGACTCAGTGATTCGCCCAGCGCGTACTGCAGCCAGACGTCGCGCATGGACAGCTCGCCGCTGCTGAAATCCGGCTGCAGACGGAAGCTCAGATCGGGGTGGAACAGGGTCCCGGAGCTGTCCAGCCAGGCGCGGCGGAAGTCGAACTCGCTGCGGGAGCCGTCCGGGTCTCGGTTGTAGCTGTAGCGGCCCTGAACTAGCGGATCCAGGGTGACCTGCAGGCCGTCTTCCGCGTCGCTGAAGTCGAAGCCGGCCTGTGCCGGCGCGAGACTCGTGGCCGTCATCAGACAAAACGTGGCAAGGGCCGGGACGGCATGTCGCCCCGGTCGGACATGGGTGTTTTCCATTGTTGTGGTGCTCCCCTGGACGAGCGACCCCGCACGCCGTGGATGAAAACGACGCCGGACGCTGGACAGGGAGCAGGGTAGGGCCGGTCGTTGAGCACACCGGTCCTGGCCCGCTCGGCCGCCCACCGCGGCGTCGGGTGTTCTCCAGGCCGGTCTCCGGACTCGCAGAGTGGATGCGTGATGCATCCAGGGCGGGTCGCCTTCCCGCGGGCATCTCGGGGATGCGCCGCAGTGGCATTGGATCCGCCCTGACTCTGCCTACCGTTGCGGGGGCAGTGCCGGACTTGCGAACGCGTGTTCGCGCACCGGCTTCCCGATTATCCCCGGCCGGTTCTGGCCGGGGCACCTGAAGGCAAGGCGGACCCTACGGCGCCTCCGTTTGAGGGTCAAGGGCGCGTTGAGTCGGGATGGCAGCGGTATCCGTTGATCTGGATCAACGGAACACCCGTTTTTGATCGCGTCCGGTTTCCCGCGTGGGTAGGGTGGGTTTCAGGCGATCTGGACCGAGTCTAGATCGGTTCGAGCCGACACCCATTCCCCAAGGGAGCCCTGCCATGAAGACACTTTCCGGATTTCGAATGACGGCGCTCGCGGCGTGCGCGGCCGTCGCCATGGGGGCCTCGGCCCCGGTGCTGGCGGATACCGACTATTCCGAGTACCGCGACGTGTTCGAGCCGCTGCCGGCGCTGCCGCCGATCCCGGCGGACAACTCGATGACGAAGGAGAAGATCGAACTGGGCAAGATGCTGTTCTTCGAGCCGCGCATCTCCAGTTCGGGCGTGATCTCCTGCGCGACCTGCCACAACCCGGCGCTGGGCTGGGCGGATCGTATCCCGCGTGCGGTGGGTCATGACGGTCAGGTCGGCGAGCGCAACACCCCGACGGTGCTGAACTCCGGCTTCTTCACGGCGCAGTTCTGGGATGGCCGCGAGGACGATCTGGAAGGCCAGGCGCTGGGTCCGATCCAGGACGCGATCGAGATGGCGATGCCGCTGGAGGACGCAATCGAGCGTCTGGAAGAGTTCAACGAGTACCAGGAGAAGTTCGCGGCCGCCTATCCCGACTATGACGGTGACAACGTGATCAATGCCGATCACGTGGCCAAGGCCCTGGCGACCTTCCAGCGTACGCTGAATACCCCGAACTCGCCGCTGGACCGCTGGCTGGCCGGGGACGAAGGTGCGATGAGCGAGCAGCAGATGCGCGGGATGAAGCTGTTCGCGGATAACGGCTGCGTCGCCTGCCACCGTGGCCCGGCACTCACCGACAGCCACTTCCATCGCATCCAGGTGCCGGGGTCGGAAGACGAGGGCCGTTACCTGGTGACCGGGGAGGAGAGTGATCGCTTTGCCTTCAAGACCCCGACCCTGCGCAACGTGGCGCTGACCTACCCCTATATGAACAACGGAGAGACCGCCACGCTGGACGAGGCGATCCGCATCATGGGGCAGGAGATGCTGGGCATGGAGTTTAGCGACGATGAAGTCGAGGACCTGGAGGCCTTCATGCACGCGCTGACCGGTGACATGCCGCAGTTCGAGATCCCGTCACTGCCGTAAGCGACCGGTTGCCACTGGCGATGACAAGCCCCCTCCGGGTCCGGAGGGGGCTTTTTTTGTGCCGCCTATTCGACGGTGATGGTGATCTTGTCGGAGGTCACTGGCGGGTCGAAGCTGAGGTGGCGGTAGTCCATGAAGAGCAATTGCAGGGTGTGAGTACCCGGCTCCAGTTCGATCTCGCCTTCGGTCTGACCGCCTCCGAAGTGGCGCTTGTGGTCGGAGAAGGGGAGCGAGGCATCCAGGTCGACCTCGTCCAGCGGCTGGTTCACCAGCAGGTGGTGATGCCCGGTGTTGTCGGCCTCGACGCCGGCCGGGGCCACGCCCATGCCGCGCAGGCCCATCTGGATGCGCACGGGACTCTCCACGGTGTCGCCATCCTGCGGGCTGATGAAGTACACCTCGGCCCCTTCGGGCGCCGGAACGCGCTCCATGCTGGCCGCACTGCTTGCGGCCAGGGCGAATCCTCCAGTGACCAGAGCGATGGTCGCGAGGCGGGTGAGCGAAACGGATTTCATCACGACTCCTTCGGGCGATAGGGGCCCGTGTGTTGGCCTGTCTCGAGTATAGCCGGCGGAAACCGGGCTACCGGGTTATCGCCCTGTAGCGTTCTGCTACCCTAGGCGCCTTTGCTCACTACCCGTAATCGAGTGTCCCGCGCATGAGTTTCCGTACCCGTTTTGCCCCCAGTCCCACCGGTTATCTGCACATTGGTGGTGCTCGTACCGCATTGTTTTCCTGGTTGTACACCCGTCATCACGGCGGCGACTTCGTGCTCCGCATCGAGGACACCGATCTCGAGCGCAGCACTGCGGAGTCGGTGAACGCGATCCTGGAAGGCATGAACTGGCTGGGTCTGACCTACGATCAGGGCCCGTTCTATCAGACCGAGCGCTTCGACCGGTACCGGGAAGTGATCGATCAGTTGATGGCCGCCGGGCATGCCTACCGCTGCTACTGCTCGAAGGAAGAGCTGGACGCGATGCGCGAGGAGCAGAAGGCGCGCAAGGAGAAGCCGCGCTACGACGGTCGCTGCCGCGCCCGTACCGAGCCGCGCGAGGGCGTGGAGCCGGTCATTCGCTTTCGTACGCCGGACGAGGGCGTGACGGTTGTTGACGACATGGTGCGCGGGAAGGTCGCGTTCCAGAATCACGAGCTGGATGACCTCATCATCGCCCGCTCGGATGGCTCGCCGACCTACAACCTGACGGTGGTGGTCGACGACATGGACATGGGCATCACCCACGTGGTGCGCGGCGACGATCACCTGAACAACACGCCGCGCCAGATCAACATCCTCAAGGCGCTGGGGGTGGAGCCGCCGCGCTATGGCCACCTGCCGATGATCATGGGGCCCGACGGCGCCAAGCTGTCCAAACGCCACGGCGCGGTGTCGGTCATGCAGTACCGCGACGAGGGCTACCTGCCGGAGGCCCTGCTCAACTATCTGGTGCGCCTGGGCTGGGCGCATGGCGACCAGGAGATCTTCGGACTGGACGAACTGGTTCGGCTGTTCGACATCAAGGACGTGAACCAGTCCGCCTCCGCCATCAACCCGGACAAGCTCCTGTGGCTGAACCAGCACTACATCAAGACGCTGGACCCGGACCACGTCGCGCTGGAACTGGGCTGGCACCTGGGGCAGCTGGGGATCGATCCCTCCGAAGGGCCGGAACTGCGCGATGTGGTCATCGCGCAGCGCGAACGGGCGCGCACCCTGCGCGAGATGGCCGAGAACAGCGTGTATTTCTATCACGAGTTCGAGGACTACGACGAGAAGGCGGCGCGCAAGCAGCTGACCGCCGAGGCGCAGCCCGTGCTGCAAACCCTGCACGATGGCTTCAGCGCTCTCGGGGCGTGGGAGAAGGAGGCGCTGCACGAGGTGGTGGTGCATACCGGCGAGCGTCTGGAACTCAAGCTCGGCAAGGTGGCGCAGCCCTTGCGTGTGGCCCTTACCGGCGGCACGGTGTCCCCGCCCATCGATGACACGTTGGTGCTCATTGGTCGCGAGCGCGTTCTGGCCCGTATCGACCGTGCGTTGCAGAAAATTTCCGCCGCAGCGGGTTGACACATTTGGGGGTGCTGGCTACAGTACGCGCTCGCCTGACACGGGGCCATAGCTCAGCTGGGAGAGCGCCTGCATGGCATGCAGGAGGTCGGCGGTTCGATCCCGCCTGGCTCCACCACTCAGGGGTACTGCGAGTTCATTAATGCATCGTTTTGGAGTCATATCGCTCTACGTTGGATTGGTGCTGGCAGTGATCGGATTGATCGGCGGATTCGGGCTGATGCTCACCGGGGAACAGACCTGGTCGAAGCCCCTCATCGCGCTGGTGCCGGTCGGGTTTTTGCTGGTGTTCAACGGTCTGGTGACGACGCTTCTGCATCGCGCACCAGGTAGCGAGGAAGACCGGCCCAAGGGCCCACCCGAGTAAGACGGAAGTAAGAAGAAGACGTTGCCTCTACGTCCCCATCGTCTAGAGGCCTAGGACACCGCCCTTTCACGGCGGCGACCGGGGTTCGAATCCCCGTGGGGACGCCATATCCCGAAAAGGCCCGAACCGCAAGGTTCGGGCCTTTTCTTTTGTGGTGTTGGGATCACACCGGTAGCGCCCTGGCCGCCGGGCGCTTGTCCCGGCGGCTGATGTCAGGCGAGGCGGGGATCGCGCTGGCGGGGTTCGTCGGGGTGCGGGCGCGGGATGATGCAGTGGTTGATACGCAAGAGTTCGCGTTCGGCCCAGGATTGCACCTGGGGGTCGCTGGCGAATCGGGCGTAATCGAGCAGGGCCTGGCGTTCGATGTTGGGATTGCCTTGTTCGTGGGCGATGCTGCGCGCGCTTTCCAGGTCCTGCCAGCCGTCGTCGGCTTTCCCTTTGCTGCTGGCGAGCAGGGCGACGGCGCGCAACCGGCGGATGGCCGGTTCGAAGGCGAGATCGCCGCGCTTGCGGCAGCCTGTCAGCGCCTCGTCGGCTATTGCCAGACGCTGTTCGGCCGCGATGTCACTGGTCTCCAGGGCGTCCAGCAGGATGAGCTGGAAGATGGTGTTGACGCCATCCATGATGTGGCGCATCGCCTCGACCTGCTGTTCGATGGCCTGGTAGGCATCGGCTTGGCCCTGCCGGGCCAGGGCCCAACTCTCGAGGGTGATGCCGGCGGCGCGCCACAGCGGATAGTCGTACTCGCGGGCGATGGATAGCGCGTGGCGCGCTGCAGGCAGCGCGGATTCCGGGTCGCTGGAGTAGAAGCCGAGTACCGAGCGGAAGGCATATACGAAGGCCTCGGTAGGCCGATGGCCGAGTTGGTCTGCCTGTTGGCACGCGGCATCCATTTCGGTCCAGGCGCGCGCGTGATTTCCCAGATGGAGCAACGTCCAGGCCATGAAGCCCCTGGCGCTGATGGCCGGGTTTTCGGTATGGCGCGCCACCAGGGTTGCGTGGTCGGCGTCGCGATAGAGCTTGACCGCCCGCGTCTGGTGTTCCAGCGCCTCGGCGAAGCGGCCGGTCCAGAAATGGGTGTTGCCCTGGACATAATGGGCCGCGATGCGCAGCAGGCGGTCGCCGGAGCGCTCGGCCAGTTGCTCCATCTCCGCGGCGAGGCGATGAGCCTCCTGGAATCCATGCCAGGAGCCGGCGCCGTGCCACAGGCCCCAGAGGACGCGGAAGTACTGCACCGGGTCCTGTTCCGGGGCGGTGAGGCGCATGGCGCGTTCGAAGATATCGTTGACCGTGCGCGAACCGTAGCCCAGCAGGGCCAGGTTGGAGGCCCCCACGCCACCCAGGGCGCGCAGTGTGTCACGTTCGTGGGTCGCCAGATCGCCGCTCGCGTGGGCCTCTGGGTGACGCTCCAGGCAGTCCAGCGCGTCTTCGAAGTAGTGCGAGGCCTCGGGCAGGATGCCGCGGGCGAAGGCGGCTTCGCCGGCCTGCAGCCAGGCGTTTACGGCCTCCGGATAGCGACCGGCGTGGTAAAGGTGGTTGGCGATGCGACCCCAGTCGGCGGTCTGCATGCCATGCTCGCCGTCTTCCTGCATCAAGTCGGCCAGCTGGCCGTGCAGACGGGTGCGGTCGCTCAGCAGCATCGATTCGTAGGCCGCCTGGCGGAACAGGACGTGGCGGAAGCGATAGCGCACACCATCCACCATGCCGGCAGGTTCGATGAAGCCCTTCCCGGTCAGGCGCGTCAGTTGGCGGCGGATGGTATCGGCGGGCTGGCCGCGCAGGCGGCTGAGGATTCGGGTGTCGAAATCGCGCCCGATGACTGCGGCGGAATGCGCCAGTTCGCGGGCACTGCCGAGCTGTTCCAGACGCGCGACCAGGAGATTGGAGAGTCCTGGCGGCAGGGTTTCGGGCAGCTGGCCGGTGCGGGCGGCTTCGAGGGCATAGCGCGTGAGTTCCTCGAGAAAGAGCGGGACGCCCTCGCCACGCTCGACCAGTTGGTCGCGCAGGCCGCTGGAAAGGCGGCCATTCGGGTCCAGACGGTCCACCAGGCCGTGTGCGGCGGCATCGTCCAGGCCGTGGAGGCGGATGTGCTCCAGCGACAGGTCGCGCCAGGAGGAGCGAAAGCTCATGCGGGCCGTCAGGATGGCCATGATCGGTCGGTGATGCAGACGCTGGTACAGGCGTCGCAGGAACTCCGAGGTACCGGAGTCCATCCAGTGCAGGTCGTCGCAGATCAGCAGGGTCGGTCCATGGGCCGACCGTCGGTGGACCAGTTCCACCAGGGTGTCGATGATGCGGTCGCGGTCCAGTCCCTCGTGAGCCAGGCTCTCGGGGCCGTCGGCCTCCGGGTGGGTCAGCCAATGGGCGAGGCGTGGTGCGAGTTTGGGGGGTGTGCCCGCGACCTTGAGGGCGCCTTCGAGGCGCCGCTGGCGGGCTTCGCGCAGGCTATCCTGACCCATCCAGGTGGCAAAGGCCTGACGTACAGGCGCCAGGAGCTGCCGAGTGCGATCCTCGCGGCACTTGAGCAGGTAGCGTGAGCGAGCCTGCCCGCGGACTTGCTGGTCGAGCCCCCGGGCAAGCCGGCTCTTGCCCAGCCCGGCCTCACCCTGGACCAGCACGAAGCGGACCTCGCTGGTTTCCAGGACCTGGTCCCAGTGCCCCCGAAGCTGTTGCAGTTCCTGGCTGCGCCCGGTGAGGGGCGTGAGGTCGCGCAGGCTCTGTGCATCCACCCGGTCCAGCGGGCCGGGGTCGCCGGTGACGCGGTAGGCACCGGTACCGTCGTCGGTCGCGCGGAAGCTGAAGTACCCCGAGACGCGGGCGTAGGTCGGTGCGCTGACGCGCAGGGTCCCGGGATCGGCTTGCTGCGCGCAGTCGTGGACACGGGCGGTGAGCTGGCCCGTCGGATCGGGCAGGTCGGGGTCGGCACCGGTGACGATCAGATCGCTATCCACGGCGAGACGCAGCTTGCAGTCGGCGGGGGCGGTCTCCAACGCTTGCCAGGCGGCGTGTACGGCGTCGACGGTGGCTTCTTCGCGACCGGCCGGGTAGCCGAAATAAGCCAGCAGGCCGTGCCCCGGGGAGGGCACCACATGGCCGTGATGGCTCAGCAGGACGAAGTCGACGTGCTCCAGGGCGCGGTTCACCTGCTGCTGCTGGATCTCGATGTCGGCTTCCGCGTCGGGCTGGACATGGCAGGCCACGACGGTGACCCGACGACGTTCCGGGCGCAGGATGGCCGGTTCGGCCTCCTCGGCCTTGACGCGCTGGCTAGTGGCTTCGGCCCGCTCGGCGCCGAGGATTTCCTCGCGCGTGCGTGCCAGCAGTTCGCCGGGCGCCTTGCCGGCCTCGGCCTCGAGATGGGCATAGTGATCGAGCGCGCGCTTCGGGTGGCCGCTGGCTGCGAGGGCCTTCATCAGGAGGTGGTGCAGGGTCTCGTCGTGTGGCTCCATCGCCAGCAGGCGGTGGAGCTCGGCGAGCAGGGGTTCGCCTTCGTTGGGTTTGGCCAGTGCGACGAGGTTGTGGGTGATGAAGACGAGCAGATTTTGCCAGTGATGGTCACGCTGGGCCTGGGCCCAGGCGGACAGTTCCGGAAGATCCTGCAGGGCGCGCAGTCCCTCGAGGAAGTGCCCGCGGTAGTCGCAGACGATTGCGAGGTTCGGATGGGTGGCCGTGGCTGCGCGGCTTTCGGCAGTGCGTCGCTCGGCGGTGCGCCGCTCGGCGCGGGCACGCTCGGCAGACGCGGCGGTCGTCTCGCGGCTCTCGGCAGTGCGTCGCTCGGCGCGCGCGCGATTCAGGGTGAGGAAGTCGATGCGCGATTCAGGTTGGGGCTGGAAACGCACGTAGCGGGGTGTAGTGTCGAGCAGGGGTGGGTCGCCGGCAGGGAGTTGGCGCCGTAGCTGAAACAGCCCCTGACGCAGGTTGACCCGGGCGCTGTCGGCGTCCAGATCCGGCCAGAACAGGCGGGCCAGTTCCTCGCGCGGGATGCGCCGAGGGCTCTCGGCGGCCACATAGGTGAGGAGCAGCCCGAGCTTCGTCCCGGACAGGGCGGGTATGTCACGGTCCTCCACGCGTACACCAACGGTGCCGAAGGTCGTGATTTCCATATGCGCCAGAGAGGCCTCCCCTTGTCTTGCTCGGCAGTCGTTCGCTGCCATTTGTGACCCGGTCAAATGACCCGGTGACCGTGCCTTCGGCGCGGTCCCGGGGCTGACCGAATGTCCGCCCGACTCGATTGTAACGGCATTCCGCGGTTGGGGTTAGTCGATGCGTATGGTCGCGTAGCCCTGGTGCTCGTAACCCATGATCGACAGGAACGTATTGCCGACCATGTGGATGCCGGGTAATAGATCCTCTTGTTCGAGCTCGAAGCGCCGCGTGGCGATGTTGCACGCCTCCATGTGGATGCCATCCAGCTCCAGCAGGCCCTCCAGGCGCTCATGGATATGGCGCACCGCAGAGACGTCCTCGAGCTCCAGGTGATCGGTGGAGCGGGCGATCAGGCCGGCCGCCCCGCCACGGAAGGCGAAGACCATTTCCGGCTCCAGGCCCTGGCGCTGCATGTCGTCATAGGTCTCGCGGATCACGCTGAGGCGGGCAATCAGGCGTTCCGGGTCGGCAATGGTGATGTCCCAGAGGATGCGTCCCGTGTCCATGCCGGCGATGGCGCGCTGGTCGCCGGGCTTGTCGGCGAGTGCCAGGCCGGGGATCAGCAGGGTGCACATCAGGAAGGAGGCGAGAAGGCGTTGCATGGCGTTCGTCCCTTTTGCGGATGTCCTGTCTCAAGGGTAGCAGGCCAGGGCAACACTGCATGAATGGCACGCATCGGTGTTTGCCCCGGTTCTGCGATGCAGGGTTCCGGGTGCGAACGTAAGGGGGGGAATGAAAGGCCGGATCGGGAAAGCGGTCCGGCCTTTGCGTGCTGCTCAGTGGCCGTGGTGGCCCTTGTGGAGGTACTCCACGCCGTCGAGGCTCTGGATCTCGATTTCTCGGACCGGGGTAAAGCGCGAGGCGCCCGGGCCCGTGATTTCCTCGGTGACACGGATGCGGAAGGGGGCCACGCAGTTCAGCAACTGGCCAACAAAGCGCTTGCCGTCGTGGGTTACACGCACGGGGCTGGTCTCGTCGTAGCGGCTGAAGTTGTAGCTGACATTCTTCGGGTAGTACAGATTCTGTTCGGAAAAGGTCATGGTTGGGCCTGTCTGGGTCAGTGGTTTTTTACGGCCTCGAAGGCCTCGAGTGCGGCCTGGCGGCTGGCTTTCAGGTCCACGATCGGGGCCGGATAGCCGCGCGCACCGCCGGCGCCTGGCGCGTGAATATACCGCGTTTCGACATCCTTGAGCACGGGCACGAAGCGGCGCACGAAGGTGCCGTCGGGGTCGTGGCGTTCGCCCTGGGTTTGCGGGTTGAAGACGCGGAAGTAGGGCGCGGCATCGGCACCGCAGCCGCCGGCCCATTGCCAGCCCAGGGTGTTCGCGGCGAGATCGGCGTCCACCAGCGTGTCCCAGAACCAGTGGGCCCCGTGCTGCCAGTGCAGGCGCAGGTTCTTGGTCAGGAAGGATGCGACCACCATGCGCAGGCGGTTGTGCATCCAGCCGGTCTCCCACAACTGCTGCATCGAGGCGTCGATGAGAGGAATCCCGGTCTCGCCGCGCTGCCAGGCCCGCAGGTCGCGATCGGCTTGGCGCCAGGGGAAGGCCTCGAAGCGTGGGTTGAGCGGTTGCTCCGGGGTGTGCGGGAAGTGGTAGAGCACCTGATGGGCGAAGTCGCGCCAGCCGAGTTCGCGCACGAAGGCCTCGGGGCCGCCGCTGTCCGGGTGCAGGCCGGCCTGGCGCAAGGCGCGCAGGATCTGGCGCGGCGACATCTCGCCGAAGTGCAGATGCGGCGACAGGCGCGAGGTGCCGTCCTGATCCGGGCGGTCGCGGCCCTCGGCGTAGGCGCGCACGGCGTTGTCGAGGAATTCTTCCAGGCGCTCCCGGGCCGTGGCCTCGCCCGGGGTCCAGGTGGCGCGCAGGCCGCCGGCCCAGTCGATCGCGGGCAGGAGCCCCAGCTGTTCGGGATTGAGCGAGTCGGGCCAGGCCTCGGGTCGCGGGAGCTCGGAGGGTGCGGGCAGCGGGTCGCGGTCGATGCCGCGTTGCAGGCAGGCCTTCCAGAACGGGCTGAAGACCTTGTAGGGGCGGCCCTGGCCGGTCGCGACCTCCCAGGGCTCGATCAGCAGGTGGGCATTGAAGCTGTGTACTTCGACGCCGTCGGCGCGCAGCCCGGCCTTGATGTCCGGATCGCGCAGGACGATGGCGGGATCGTACAGCCGGTTCCAGTAGACGGCGGTGGCGCCGGTCTCGCGGATCAGGGCCCGCAGGGTGTCGAGGCTGGGACCGGCGCGCAGGATCAGGCGCGAGCCCTGCGCACGCAGGTCGTGGTCCAGCGCGTTGATGCTGTGGTGCAGCCACCAGTTGGATGCGGCCCCCGGTTGCCATGGGGCCTCTTCCTCCGGGGCATGGATGAACACCGGGATCACCGGGCCGCCGCGTTCGCAGGCGGCCTGCAGTGCGGGCTGGTCGGCCAGGCGCAGGTCGCGGCGCAGCCAGACGAGGGTGGGGCCGGGGCTTTGCATCAGATGCGGTCTCCCTGGGCGAGAGTCTTGCGGAGTTCTCCGGCCCGGTCGCGGATGGCTTGCAGGCGGTCGGGGTCCATCTTTTCGACGTGTTTCCACTGCAGCGCGGTGCGCGGGTGGCGGGCGAAGCGGTCGCGGTGGCGGTCGAGGAAGTCCCAGTACAGGGTGGTGAACGGACAGGCCTTGTCGCCCAGGGCCTCGGCCGGGTCGAACGGGCAGTGCGCGCAGTAGTTGCTCATGCGCTGGATGTAGCGCCCGGTGGCCACGTAGGGCTTGGAGGCCATGCGGCCATCGTCGGCGTATTGCGACATGCCGACCACGTTGGGGAGCTCCACCCATTCCACGGCATCGACGTAGATGCCCAGGTACCAGGCATGAATCGCGGCAGGCCGCACGCCAAGCAGCTGGGCGAACAAGCCGGTGACCATCAGCCGCTGGATGTGGTGGGCGTAGCCCAGTTGCAGGGTCTGGCCGACAGCCTGGTGCAGGCACTGCATGGAGGTGTCGGCATTCCAGTAGAGCGCGGGGAGCGGCTGGTCGGCCTCCAGGGCATTCCACTCGTGCCAGGCCTCGCCAAAATGGAAGTACAGCCCGCGCACGTATTCGCGCCAGCCGAGAATCTGGCGGATGAAGCCCTCGACCGCGGCCAGCGGGGCATGGCCATCGCGCCAGGCCTGTTCCGCGGCGTCGATCACCGTGCGTGGATGGATCAGGTGCAGGTTGAGGGCGGTGGACAGGCGGGCGTGGTAGAGCCAGGGCTGGTCAGTCCACATCGCATCCTGGTAGGCGCCGAAGGCGGGCAGGCGGTGCTGGATGAAGTCGTCCAGCGCCTTTTGTGCATGCTGCGCGGTGACTGGCCAGTCGAAGTCGTCGGCCTGTCCTGGCAGGTCCGGGAGATGCCGGGCGATGTCGTTCAGGCACTCGCGGGTGAGCGCGTCCGGCGGAAAGGACAGGGGTGGTGGCAGCAGGCCGGGGCCGTCACGCCCGAAATGCCCGCGGTTGTCGGCGTCGAAATTCCACTGTCCACCGGCGGGCTCGTCGCCGTTCATCAGCACGCCCAGGGCTGTGCGCTGCTCGCGGTAGAAGTACTCCATGCGCAATTGCCTGCGGCCCTTGGTCCATTTTCGAAAAGCGTCCAGCGGGACCAGGAAGTGCGGATCGTCCAGGACCTCGAGCGGGATCGCCTGGTCGGCGCAGGCGGCTTGCAGCTGGCGCAGCACGCGGTGTTCGCCCGGCTGCAACACGCGCACGTTTTGCGGTTGGAGGTGTTCGAGGTCGGCGCGCAGGGCGTCGTTCAGGGTCTGCTCGGGGCGTTCCCCGAGGTGGCGGTAATGGACGGAAAAACCGTCATCCCGGCGTTCCTTGGCGAAGTGACGCATCGCCGACAGGAACAGCGCGGTCCGCGCGATATGCGACGGGGCATGTCGGGATTCTTCGGCCACCTCGGCCATCCAGAGGTGATCCTGCGTCGGGTCCAGTCCCTGCAGACCGGGGTGGTCCGGGGCCAGCTGGTCGCCGAGCACGACCAGAAGGGTGCGCACGGCCACGGGCAAGGCGGAATCGGGCACGGGGCCGGCGCGGGTGGAGCGGGGTTATTCGGGCAGGTGGCGCGAGAGGCGAGCGGCGGCCTCCAGCGGAGGTCCGGGCAGGACCTCGATCTCGCGACCGTGTTCCATCTGCGACAGCTCGAGGGCGGCCGAGCCGGCGAGATAGCAGGGCGGGCCGGCCTGCTTGAGGATCGCCTCCACCCGCGGAAGCTCGGGGCTGCGCATCAGCTGCGAGGAGCCATGGATGATCATTGCCGGCGCGCGCAGGCGACGGATCAGCGTATCGAGGCCCTCGGGACTGGTGGCATCGAACAGGGGCAGGGTCTTCATGCCGCGGCGTGCGCAGGCGAGCTGCAGCAGCATGCCCCCAACCTGCTGGTGGCCGCCGCCCAGCACCAGGCAGGGGTAGGACGGCTCGTCGCAGGCCCGTGTGGCCGAGCGCAACTGATCGGCGAAGGCGGCGGTGGCCCAGGCGGCGAAGATGGCCAGGCGAACCTCGCCTTCGGCACTGTGGCGGGATTCCTCGCGCAGGCGGCGATAAACCTCCAGAAAGGCGCTTTCATGCACGCCGTCCCAGCCGTGCCGCATGACCAGCCGGGTGTAGATTCGATCCAGCTCGTCGGCATTAAGGTTGGCCACCGAGGCATACAGAGCCTCGGCGATCGGATCCATGGTGTGGGGGGCGATCCCGGGGCCGGGGCTGGCGCGGCGTTCGCTGGCGGCCTGGGGCCAGGTGTCATCGGCTTCGGGTGATTCGGCCCTGGCGGTGCCGTGTGCGGACTCGTCATTCAGTACGCGATGGACCTGCGAGACCGGGATGCCCTGTTCGAGCAGTTCCATGATCCGTTTGATGCGGGCGATGTCACTCTGGCTGTAGAGCCTGTGACCCTTGGGGGTGCGCATCGGCCGGATCAGCCCGTAGCGGCGCTCCCAGGCTCTCAGGGTGACGTCGTTGATCCCCGTCTCCGCGCACACGTGGCGGATCGGGTACAACCCTTCTTCGTCTTGAAGTTCGATGTGCGTCGCGCTCGCCATGAAATAATTGTACGACATTTGTACATCGCATGTACAAGGGGGGGGTGATGCACGATGCGATCCGCGTGATTCCGGGAAAGGGAATGAACCTTCCCTGTCTGCGCGTCCCAAAAGGGTAGCAACCTTTTCTAGATGCTGCTGGAGACCCGCATGTATGCAACCGTCGGAAACCGCTGGATCGGGATGTATGTCCCGTTGTTGCTTGTGGCACTGGCTGCACCCGGTGCGGCTCAAGCCAACCCGGAGATGGCCGACAGTGTGTCACCGTACCTGCGTCTGCATGTGGACGACCCGGTTGAGTGGCGCGCCTGGGATCCGGCGTTGCTGGAAAAGGCCAGGGAAGAACAACGCCCGCTGCTGATCTCCAGTGGCTACTACTCCTGCTTCTACTGTCACGTGATGCAGGAGGAGAGCTTCAAGGACGACGGTATTGCCGAACGGATGAACACGAACTTCATTCCGGTGAAGGTGGATCGCGAGGTCAATGGGGCGCTGGACAGCTATCTGCTGGAGTTCCAGCGTGCAACGGCCGGTAGTGCAGGTTGGCCGCTCAATGTGGTGGTGACCCCCGACGGTCATGCCCTGACGGGCGTGGTGTATGCCCCGCGTGACCAGTTCGCCGAATTCCTCGATGGCATCACCCAGCGCCTGGAGTCGGATTACGACCGACTGGTGGATCTCGCCCGGCGTGGGGGCGAGGAGCTCACCCAGCAACTGCGCAAGGGAGAGGAACCGCTTTCCGAGGGCCGCGCGGGCCGACTGCCGCAGGTCCTGTGGAGCCGCCTGGAGCGCGAGGCCGACGACCTTCAGGGTGGTTTCGGTAGTTCCACCAAGTTTCCCCATTCGCCCTACCTGCACGCGATGCTGGAGGCCGAGCAGGCCGGCACGGCCCCAGGCTGGGTTGCCGAGTTTCTCGAGATCACCCTGGACGAGATGGCCCACTCCGGTCTGCGTGACGTGCTGGGGGGCGGCTTCTTCCGCTACTCCGAATCACCGGACTGGAACGAGCCTCACTTCGAGGTAATGCTGGAGGATCAGGCACAGCTCGCATTGGTTTATCTGCGTGCCGGTGAATATTTCGGCCGCGAGGACTGGGTGGATCTGGGGCTCGAGAACCTCGATTTCGTCAAGCGGGACATGGCCCTGCGCGAGGATGAGACGGGTGCGCAGGCGGAGGCTGCGGAGGGCGGTTTCCGCGGGTTCGCCTCCAGCCTGTCGGCCGTGGACGATCAGGGCCGCGAGGGCGGGGCCTACCTGTGGCCGGAAGAAGATCTGGAAGCCGCACTCGCGGACCACGAGTACCCGGAGTTGGTGCGTGCCTGGTTCGGCATGGAGGGCAGCTCGGTCTTTGATCTTGGCTACCTGCCGCGCAGTGGCGCGGGGATCGAGCAGCTTGCGGAGCGTTTCGACCTGGCAGGGGACGAGGTTCGCGAGCAGGTGGAGTCCGGCCGCGAGGCCCTGATCCAGGCGCGCGAGGCGCGCGGCCTGCCGCGTGACGAGAAGGTGCTGACCGGGGCGCACGGGCTGTTGCTGTCCGCCCTGGCGGAGGCGTCGGCGCACGATGCGCGCTTCCTTGACGCGGGCGCGGCGGTTCAAGCCTGGCTGCTGGAGGTCGCCGCCGACCCGGCGGAGCTGCCGGCGCTGATGGGGCTGCCCGCCGAGCAGGCGGGCACCGCTACGCTCAACGATTACGCCTACGTCGCGCGCGGCCTGCGCGACTGGGAAGCGGCAACCGGCGAGGGTGAACATGGCCCGGCCCTGGCACTGCTGGAGGCGGCCTGGGAGCGCTTCCGCGATGGTGACGGCTTCCGTTCGGAGCCGGAGCCGCCGCTGCCGGGGATGATCTCTCAGCGTTTCCACCCGGCGGTGCACCGGCCGTCCCCGACGACCCTGATCTTCCGTCTCAGCGAGGAATGGGCCGAGGGCAGCGAGACGGTGGATGCCGCCTTCGCGGACTACGACCTGCGCCCGGGCCGCGCCATCGATGCCGACCCGGAGCAGCATGCCCGCCTGATCCTTTGGCTGCAGGAACGCGACTAACGGGTGCCGTCTGAATCGGGGTTGTTCGCGTTGCCGCCGCAGGTGTGCGCGAACTACGCTGGGTTCCCCAGGGCCATGCTGGTCGTGCAGGCGGGCAGGCTGCGGGCAGCTCGCCCGGCGAGAGGAGTGGTCCGCCCTTCGTGGTGACGGCAATCGAGGTTCGGGCGCTCTAAGGAAACACTGATTTAATCCGCCGTGGGTCCCGCCCGCCTGGCGGGTTTGGGATAATGGCGCCAGGTTTCCTGCCCGAGGTGATGGCCGATGTCCCAGCGCAGCTTTTCCGATCTCGAGTATTCCGCCAAGCGCAAGCAGACGCGGCGCGACCGCTTTCTGGGGGAGATCGATGCGATCACGCCCTGGGCGGCGCTGGTGGAAGCGATCGAGCCGCACTACCCGAAGGGGAAGCGCGGTCGTCCGCCGATTGGTCTGGAACGGATGCTGCGGATGTACG